>JACZXH010000037.1 GCA_022571715.1 Bacteroidota bacterium
CGCGGTCGTTCCATTTATATATAACCGGAAGAACATAATGAATTAAACTGCCATCAATTTCAATCCCCAGCGATACTCGGAATGCCGGGTCATTTTCTGGTTTGCCAATCAAACGCAGATCATCCACTCTGTACATACCCAACGACCCCTTTTTATTTAACCAGTAAGGATTTGATATTGGCATATCGTCAGGAATTGCAAGATTTGATTCAACAAATTCAGCTTTATTGTCGGCGAGTAATAAATCATGATTTTCAACAATTTTATTAATCAACCACACTATGCTTTTAAGTTTTACAGTTGCTTCTGAACGGTTTGTGAGCTCGATTTTTATATTCAATATTTCGCCTGGAACTACATGATATTTTGTTGCAACAGCCTCCAGATACAATCCGGCACATGCTTTTATCAATTCATCCACTTCTTCCAATTTCTTACTGCGCCAGTACGTATCTTCTATTTTCGCTATCGCGATTTTCAGATCGATAAGCAGCGAAATACTTTTGGCAGGAGTACTTAAATCAAAATCACTGATGAGCTTATTAATTTTTACGGACATCATACTGCCTCCTTTCACCCTCCCCCATGTCATATCTATTCCCTCGAAAAGATCATCGTCAGCCTGTGAACCATCAAAATATTCAAGGTACTCGATCTGCTCACCTCTTGACCCGGTTGAACCAAATCCCTGGCTTTTATGCTGGCTTCGACTAACTGCCGCGATTTCAGTATATGACTCGCCAAGTTCCGGGTTGTATTCTCCCACATCAAGTACAACCACGCCTTGGTCGTCTTTGCTGATTGAATTGTTCCACCAACGTCCGGTATTCATTACCATGCGCGAGGGCTGCCATGTTTCTACATATTTCAACTGTTCCGGATAAGCGCTGGGATCTCCGGCCATCCTGAAAGCATCAAGCGCCAGAACCGCCGAGGTAGTATGGTGACCGTGCCCGGCCCTTGCATCCGGCGGGAACCGTGTAATAATCACATCCGGTCTGAATTTCCTGAATGTCCATACCACGTCCCCCAATACCTTATCTCTTTCCCATATCCGTTGGGTTTCTTCTGTATTTTTTGAATATCCGAAGTCGTTGGCCCGAGTAAAAAATTGCTCGCCGCCATCTCTCCTGCGGGCAGCAAGAAGCTCCTGCGTACGTAATATGCCAAGTTGTTCTCTAATTTCCGGACCGATCAGGTTCTGTCCACCATCGCCGCGTGTCATTGACAAATACGCAGCGCTTACAAGTTTCCCGTTTTCCAGATACGTTATCATGCGTGTATTTTCGTCGTCCGGATGTGCCGCCACATAAAGCACATTGCCCAAAACATTAAGCTTTTTCAGATTCAGGTATATTTCAGAAGAAGAATACCTTTTTGGTGCTTGGGCGGAAGCATTTATAATAAATAATGTACAAATGGCTAAAAACGAATACCTGATTTTTTTCACCTTTTTTACGTTTAATGAAACTAATGATTTCCAAACATAATTAAATATTCATTGACAATCAGAAATAATATTACCAGCTGATAAAATACCTTTTCAATGGGCAGTGGCTTATTTAAACTGCCATGAATCATAATATCATGAAAATTATTTAAGCCAGAATTGTCATTATAAATTAACTGTGGCATTTATTTTAGAGTGATTTGCGACATCCCATTTTGATGGGACCAGGCTTTGCTCAATCTTTGGTACTTACCATAATCACAACTATGCCTCTGTTCCAATAATCTACGCGAACACCTGATTAACAGCCACTTATACCCTCAATACAAAGACCAATGACAATTCTGAATTTAATCAGTACTTCCAAGCCACTGCGCTCAGAAAGTCTGCAAATAATGGATTGTTGCGTATATTGTGTACTGTATAGGTGATTGACAGCTCCTCATTGTTATATAGTGTTCCAGCACCTTCAAATTCAAGATCACCGATACGCTGAAGAGGGATCCTTATCTTTTTACCATATTCGTACACCTCTGCAATTATCTCCAGATCAGAATCGTATAAATTATAAATAATAATGATATTATCGAGATGCCGGGTTTTATAAATACTCAGATCATAAATGAAAGTTGCACCATCGGTTTCACTGTATTCCTCTACCTCGTAGTTCCCCACAAGCAGATCTCTTTCATCTATCAAAAAGAGATCTTCAATAATAATATCGCACCCGCCAAGGATTATTGAAAAGGCAAGGAAAATAAGTATCGATCTTTTCACAGCTAGTATCGTAATTGGCTAATTATGTAATCGCAAATTTGATACCAAAATCAAATTACCAGTAGAAGATTGCTGCTTATTCCTCCTGCAGCCTTGTATAGGTAGCCAGCACTTCCCTGCCCACACAATTCAGCATATTGAGTTGATACAATGAATTATCAAGTTTTTGAAAAGAAACCCCATTAATGTCATTCGCGTTAGGACAATTTTCCATACCTACCAGCTGTGTCTCATTATTTATTGTAAGTCCTAAAAAAATGTCATCGATAAAAAACTTATAGGCCGTTACTAATTCACCGCTTGTAGGATCGAAAAAATCAGATTTCAGTATCTCAAAAAAATCCGGTGCCAGAAATTTCTCCATTTCTTTTTCAGGATCATCCGGATCGTACTCCTCTATTACCTCATTTAGGGTATAATTACCATCAAAAATATCAGCAGGCACCGGGTCATCGGCATTTTTACACGCCGCAAATCCACATATTAATCCTGTTGTTATCAGGAGAGTAAATATTCTGAAGATTTTCGAGGAATGAATCAAGCTGGTTTTAGGTTAAATTAAAATCCGGAATTTAATACCGAAAGTAAGGCAACAAATTCAAATAAAACTATTCCATCATTCATATTTAACATGAAACCACGTCATTTTGTTTTACAGGAAAGAATAAACTGAAACTGCTTTCTGCCCCTTTTTCCATTTTCATTTCAATTTTATCTTCCATTTTATTTATTATTTCGCATACAATGTACAGTCCAAGTATGGACAGCAGGGTCGCATGGCTCGTGCTAAATACAATCAGAAAAGTTTAGCCCTTTTTTATATTGACAAAAAATATTACCTATTGTGAGAAATAAATTTACAACAAAAGAATCATATTACGATCTATTGGATTTTATATTGATAAATAACTGATAATCAAGTATTTAATATATTTCTTTTAAACAAATAGATGATTAAAGATCAAAATATTTTATTTTGTGGGAAAAAATATGAGCTACATACCACACTCTTTTGGGATACAGGTTGTCATATATAGAAAGTACGGAATTCAGAAAGATAAAAAATCAATATCTAAATGCATAGTGCTTAATCTCATTACTGCGGTAGATAATATATTCAGGTGTTAATTTCGTCCCTCAGAGATAAATATTTACATGGTTTTATAACTATAAGATCTGCCATGTCTTATTGACGGATATTAACATTTAAGCATCATACATTAAAATCCATAAGGCATTTATCTTGTCGTTCCCTGAAGGAGTCTTACTTTTGCCTCCTGAATTTTGAATGAATGGAGCAAAAACATAAACCGGTGGTGATATGGCTCTTTACCGGAGTTGTTCTTGTTGCTACCTTAGTGATTATCGGAGGTATTACCCGTCTTACACAATCAGGTTTGTCAATGGTGGAATGGAAGTTGATCATGGGGAGCATTCCACCCTTAAATGATGCCCAATGGCAGGAAACTTTTGAAAAGTACAAGCAGTTTCCGGAATACAGCATAGTGAACTACGCCTTTACATTAGGTGAGTTCAAATCTATATTCTGGTGGGAATATGTACACCGTATGCTGGGCCGCCTGACCGGACTGGTCTTCATTATACCATTTACAATTTTTGTGATGCAAAACCGCGTTGATAGACAGATGTTAAAAAAACTACTGTTTATTTTATTGCTCGGAGCATTCCAGGGATTTCTCGGATGGTTTATGGTGAAAAGCGGCCTGGTAAAAGATCCTCATGTAAGTCATCTCAGGCTTGCAGCGCACCTGATTACGGCATTTATCGTTATCGGATTCATTCTATGGACCATTTTTAGTATTATCAAGCCAACCCGTTATCCGAAAGTTGACAATAAACTGGGCTGGATCATCAAATCAGGTTTTAGCCTTCTTATTCTGCAAATTATCTATGGTGCTTTTATGGCGGGATTAAAGGCAGGGTTATATTACAATACCTGGCCAATGATGGGGGACGTTTGGCTACCGACTGAAGTATTGAATTCAATTACACGGGAAGGATTATCAGCTTTTTCAAATAATATTACACTTGTGCAGTTTATACACCGCACGCTTGCCTTTGTCGTTGCCGGTTTTATAATATGGGCATGGTTCCAGACTAAGAATAATAAAATATTTCATAATTCAGGACAATTTTCGTTTCAAAACATATCACTATATACTGCAACAATCTTTCTTTTAATAATCCTCGTTATTCAACTAATTCTGGGCATCACCACACTTCTGTTTAAAGTTCCTGTGATGCTGGGAGTGCTGCATCAATTTGGTGCATTGGTATTATTTGGCGGATATGTGTTTATCGTGCATTACGTATATCATTCCGGCGATAGTACATACTAATGACTAAAGTATCATAAAATACTGATTTTCAACTAATTCTAATTTCCCACTAACGCCATGCCTGCTCGCATGTACGGAGGGTTAGGTTGGGGTTTTCTAAAAACTCGTAAAAAATTAAAGCGCCGTTAAAACCATTTAATTTCCCGGGTACCAGTCTCTCAACCTGACCTCAATGTTTTTATCTCCGGCATTGACAAGAGATTTAAATTTTTCTATATCACTTAAACCACCTGAGCCCCGGTAATGATACGGATAAACAACTCGGGGTTTGAATTCCAGGACGGCATCGGCTGCCTGTCCTACGTCCATTGTATAAGGCATATTCATGCATACAAAAGCGATGTCAATATCTTTCAGAGCGCGCATTTCGGGAATATCTTCTGTATCTCCGGATATGTATATCTTTTTATTTCCAATAGTCAACACATAGCCGTTACCCCTGCCTTTTGTATGCCTTGAATCGGCATTTTCAGGCAGATTATACATCGGTAATGCCGTTATTTTTATATCATTCCAAACTGTTTCTGTTCCGTTTTTCAATACCTGGATCTCCTGTTTGTACTTCTCGTCCATTTTGTCGGCTACTGCCTGTGGTACTACAAACAGCGCATTCTCCGTGTTAATTTCATCCAGTGTCTCACTGTTCATGTGGTCACCATGAATATCCGTAATTAATATCAAATCAGGTTCAGAAAATATGCCTAACGCATCCTTACCGCCATACGGATCCACAATAATGATCCTGCTACCCCATGTGAGTGCAAGTGTACCATGTAAAACCGGATAGACGGTTAGGTTACCTTGTCCGGTGTCAAATGGATCGCCTGACGAGGTTTGCCCATGTATGCTGATTGATACACAAAGCATTAGGGTAACCAAAATTATTTTTCTCATATCATTTTTTAGAGTAATATCCGTTATATCCATCTTTGGTTTAAAAAGTATGAAGTTTTTACCGAACAAAATACAACCTAACAGTAATCCATCAACAAATCAATAATTTTTTGCTAATTTTAGCTATGCGAATCAAATCAGCTATGAAAACCCTCCGAAAATTGATCTTTATTTTTATTATTTTACTCCCACTAACTACCGTCGCACAATCCACCCAGAAACCTGTCTTACACGGCAATCACTGGATGGCCATTACCGGGAAACCGCTTGGTGCTACGGCTGGCGCCATGATATTTAATCAGGGAGGCAATGCCGTTGACGCCGCCTGCGCCATGCTGGCAGCAACCAGCACAATGTGGGATGTACTGAGCTGGGGCGGGGAGACCCAGGCATTGATTTATAATCCCAAAACCGGCAAAGTGATAGGCATCAATGCATTGGGAGTTGCTCCTACTGGCGCCACTCCTGAGTTTTTCATTGAAAAGGAAATGAATTATCCGCCTGCATATGGTCCGCTGAGTGCTGTTACTCCCGGTACCCCCGGAGGACTGATGACCATGCTGGCAGAGTACGGTACCATGAGCCTGAAAGACGTACTGGCGCCGGCATTACAGATGGCAGAAGGCTACCCGATCGAAGCCCAGGCTGCAAATGCCATTGAAAGGCACAAAGACCGGATCAGGGAATGGCCCTGGTCCAAAAAGGTGTTTCTTGTACATGAAGGCGAAGACCGTGAAGCTCCCTGGCCAGGAGAAATTTTCAGGCAGACTGACCTGATGACAACGCTTATGAAGTTGGTAGAAGCCGAACAAAAGGAACTTTCAAAAGGAAAATCAAGGAAAGAGGCCATTTATGCAGCGTATGATAGGTTTTACAAGGGTGATATCGCCAAAGAGTTCGTAAGAGGGTGTCAGGACCAAGGCGGATTGATTACCATGAAAGACCTGGCCAACTGGAAAGTATATATTGAAGAACCGGTGATGACGACCTATAAAGGAATTGAAGTGTATAAACTTACCACCTGGGTCCAGAGCCCTGTAATGCTTCAGGCATTGAACATGATTGAAAATTTTGATGTAAAAGGCATGGGGTACAATAGTACCTCCTACATTCATACGCTGTACCAGGTCATGAACCTCGCCTATGCCGACCGGGATTTTTATTACGGCGATCCGTATTTTCCTCCCGAAGAGCCTATCAAAGGACTGCTATCCAAAGAATATGCTAAAGAACGGATCAAGGAGATATCAAAAGATAAGAACAATGAAAACGCAAAGCCAGGCGACCCGTATCCCTTCGAAGGAAAAGTGAATCCATATCTGGATATTTTGAAAAAATGGGAAAATAAAGTTTCCGATTTACACGCGATTCAGGGTATTAACGACATGCCTTACGAAGAAGGCTTTCTGGCCGGTACTACCTCTATACAAGCTGTGGATGCAGAAGGCTGGGTGGTTTGCATCACTCCGAGCGGCGGATGGATACCCGCTGTAATTGCCGGAAATACTGGTGTTGGTATGAGCCAGCGCATGCAAAGCTTTGTGATGGATGAAAACCAGAATCCATTTAATGTACTCACACCCGGCAAGCGGCCGCGGGCTACCCTCACACCAACCATTGCACTGAAAAATGGAAAACCGTTTCTGTCGTTTGCCGTACAGGGTGGCGACTCCCAGGACCAGAACCTGCTGCAATTTTTCCTGAACATGGTGGAATTCAATATGAATGTACAGGAAGCTGCTGAAGCTGCGAATATCAACAGCTATCAGATGCGTAGTTCATTCGGAGACCATAAAATTGAACCGGGAAGGCTTTTACTTAATGAAAATACGCCTCCGTGGACTCGAAAAGATTTATCAGAAATGGGTTACAAACTGAATTTCAGAAGCAGAACATCAGGCCCAATCAACGCCGTATTCTTCGACTGGAAGCACGGATCATTCTGGGGTGGCAGCAGCAACTACGGAGAGGATTATGGCATCGGATGGTAGTAACTGGTTGATTTTAAAATTCGTGGATTTAAGATTTAAGTTTAGTAATAAATTCTCCGTCCATCACCTGTTTTGGCACTTTTATAAAAAAATAGATGGATTTTATGAACTAAATTATCAATATCACGTTTTAAAGATTAAATAGTTTTAAATTTAGTCATGAATACAAAAGAAATAGCACGTCAGCTTTACAAGTACACGTATCCCAACATTCAGCTACAGCAAATTCTCGACCTGATATCAGAAAACTACTACGGCCTGGATAAACGGGCATGGGAAAAAACAATGAAATATTACCGGAAACTTTTCGGTCATAGCTGGATAAAGTACGTTTACCGTAAACTCGACTATCCGGATCTTTTCAAACTGGATATAATTACTTCATTCAAAGAGTATTACGCTTCACTCCGTGAAGAAGTAATGACTAAAAGAATAATAAATAATTAATTATTACCCGCCCTGGGGATCAGCGAACAACATCCGTGTTACGCTGGTCAATTTCCATTAATTGGTCGAGTATGGAATACCGATCGCATTATGACACTAAAATATTCTGCTGCCATTGCAGGTCTGATCTTTGACAAAGCTACCTCCCTTTACGTTTACGTTTTCCACGGTCCATTATTATTTTGAGGCGCTGAAATCAATTTATCGCTTTTAATTATTTCATTTTTTACTAAGTCTTGATATTTCATTTTAGCTCATAACAGGTTATAATAGGTACTTTTTCTCTGTGAAACTCAGTGTACTCTCCGTGATTCTCTGTGTAATAGCCAAGCCTACATGCGGGTTGGTCACGGAGTTACACAAACACTTTGGTATGGGGTGAAGACACAGAGCTTCACAAAGGAATGATGAATATAATTTTTACTATTACATGCCAATCAAGTCCAACTAAATTTAGCCTCTTCCAATCCAGTGATTCATACTTATTTTATTATTCATGATAAAATTTCACTACCTTGTTTGTTATACTAACTAACCATAATTGTGAAAATCTCTTTTTTATTTGTCCTCGGTGCGGGACTCATCATTGCGTCCTGTCAGGCACCTGCTGAAAAACAGTACTTTACCGAATCTCAGGATATTGATCTTGGAAAAAAATTGATTGAAGCCTATCTGGCTGGAAACTGGGATTCTTATCCGGAACTTTATGCTGATACAGCCAGGATCTGGAGAAACGCAAGCTGGACTACAACTGAAGGTCTTACCGTACAACAATACGTCGATACCCTGAAAAGTGCATTAGAACCAATATCCTCCTACGAAATGGAGCCAGGGTTCTGGGGAAGTTATATCAATAATGATGGAGAACATTGGGTTCACTTTTGGACGTCATGGAAAGGTCATAATGACGCAACAAATAAAGACTATGAAATTGTTGTGAATGTAGTCATGCTTGTAGTTGATAACAAAATTGTTACACAAGCGGATATTTTTAATGATACGGAGATCACCCTGGACATGATGGCGTTGTCTCAATCACAAGAGGAAGGAGAAGATACTGATGGAGACGACGATGACGACGACGATCAATAACGTCCCTGGAAAGTAGATTTTAGCACGCCATCACCTTGGGAGAAGAAGTTCCCGACTACGACTGAAATTTAATTGATAATAATTAAATTATCACACCGTAGTAGAATGTGCTTTCACTGCGGTGTACGTTTCGGATGCCTGATAAACCTGTATTGCAGGGAATGGGAAATAATTTACCTTTTGGAGCCCCCTGACGGATTAACTTCGTTGATCCAATATTGAAGTGGCAACACATTAAAAATGCAGAAATTGCCAGTGCAATTAATTTGCTTCACCCGCAAAGCTGAAGCAAGCTTCACTTTCCGTGTTTTGCAAATTTTAAACTGCATTTTTAACGATGAGCCCCCTGACGGATTCGAACCGCCGACCCGCTCATTACAAGTGAGCTGCTCTGGCCAGCTGAGCTAAGGAGGCTTATATTCTTTCTGTTTCATGTACACAAGCCTGGCGTTTCCTACTCACAACAACTGAAACAGGGTGCAAAAATAATGTGTGTATTAAATATAACAAGCAGAAAATAGAAATTCCTTTTCCGCTCATGCTGAAACATACAGCCGCAGCTGCTTTTTCATCCGTTCGAGTTCTTCAGCAGCCTTTATTATCCTCTTTTTAAATTCCTCCTTAAGTTTTTCTGCATTTTTGGTATTTGCAAAAAACTCAATATTATTATTCCACAACGAAATATCGTTTTCAACCTGATTGATCTGCTTTTTCAGTGTTTGTTCCTTTTGATACAGCTTGCGGTCAGCATTCGGACTGTGTTTAATCTTTTCGATTTTTACTTCAAACAATATTTTATCTTTCGAGTCATCGTCTAATTGATTTGCATGGTCAAGAAATTCCTGCAGGGCATTTGTAAATTCGTCGTGAATCGCATTGATCTTTGTTTTCGGGACATAGCCAAGATCATAGAACTGCATCTGAAGTTCTTTCAACTTGTCGATGTCATTGTTGTCTTTCGATTTCAGGTCCTGAATCTCCTTTATGATTGCCTGTTTTTTATTCAGATTTTCTTCATAATCACTGGCGGTATTCTTGGCGCCATCTCTTCTGCAATTAAAAAAATGATCACAGGCTGCTTTAAATTTATTATAAACCTCATTCCTTACCTTTTCAGGAACCGGCCCTATTTCCTTCCATTGTTGCTGAAGCGCCTTCATTTCTTCAGCAGTAATATCCCAGTCTGTGCTGTCTTTTAATGCGTCCGCTTTCACAACCAGATCCTCTTTAAGCTTGAGATTTTCTGTGCGCTGTCCCTCAAGTTTTTTGAAGAAACGATTTTTATTGCTGAAATATTTCTTAAACGCCGACCAGAACTTTTTGTTCACTTCTTTGGCCTTATCCCTGGGCAATCCGCCTACCTTTTCCCATTCTTTCTGAATATCAAGAATTTCCCTCGATTTCTCATTCCATATTTTAATCGAATCCGAACTGAAATCTGAGAATGACTGCACCTTTTCAGCAATGGCAAGTTTTAATTCCAGATTCTTATCATGCGCTTTCTTTAAGGTTGTGTTATATTCTTTTCTGCGGGCATACACCTTATCGCTGGCAGCTTTAAACCGTTGCCACACCGCTTCCTGCTCAGCCCGTGGAACCGGTCCGGTATGCTTAAATTCATGATGTAGTTCATTCAGTTGTATGATTGCTTCTTTTAGATCTGCCACATTATCCAGCACTTCAACCTTATCGCAAAGTTGCAATTTATACCCCAGATTCTTTTTCCTGTCAAGCTCAATCAATTCAAAATAAATTGATCTTCTGTCATAAAACCGGCTCACTAACGCATTATAGTTGGCCCACAGCGATTTATAATGCGAGCCGGGTAAAGGTCCGAGGCTCTTCCATTCATTCTGTATTTCCTTAAATATTCTAAAGCTGGCGCTGGTCTCGGAATCATCCAGAAAAGTCCGCAATTGGTCCAGTATGATCTCCGCTTTGTCAAGATTCGATTCCTTTTCCTTTTCGAGTTCTTTTAAATAATGATACCGCCTGTCTTTAATTAATCTGAAATTGGCATCATATACATCAAAGTGTGCATCTGGTTGATAACTAAAATCAACTTCATCCCCTCCTTCATCAATAAACTTCTTCAAAGCTGTATTACGTAACTCTTCTCTTAACGTATTCATCCGGCCGGTTATGCGACGTAGTACCCGGTCTGCTTTGATCATATCTTTATAGTGGGCAAGATTTTTAACTACTTCTACAATTTCTTCTATCGTATTGTTACCAAAATCCTGCGATTCAAATTCGTCTTCCGTTTCACTATCTGGCTTCCGACTTTTCACATCTTCTACTTGCTCCTTCTTAGGATCTGACTCCGGAGTTGATTCGCTCACATCAGCAACGCTTACTTCTTCGGTGGTATCGCTTTTCAATGTAGCGTTGGTTTCATCCGCCTTAGTTAACTCTTCCTCTGCATCTACTTTTTCCACAATAACCGCATCAGTAATTTGTATAGCCGCATCAGTGTTTTCATCAGTTGATTTTTTTTCAACCACCTCGGCAACCTCCTCCGAACCGGAATCGCCTTCATTATCTGCTGTTGAATCAATTACATTTTTCGTGGCGGTATTCGTATCGGCATCTGTTACTACATCTACATCACTATCTTTTCCCGCTTTCCTGCCAGCTTTAGTAATTTTTGAATTTACGGCGGTTGATATATCCGTATCCGTTTGTTTTTCTTCCTTTTCTAAAACTTCAGATTCGATATGCTCGTCAATGGCAGTTTTTTCTTCCTCTTTCTGTAAAAGGGCTGCTGAGAAACCGGTAGATTCAGATGACTCAGAAATCACTTCTGCATCCTGATTTTTATTTTCATCAGGCAGAAGTTTTTCATCAATTTTTTCCTTTTTTTCAAATGTGTCTTTGGTGTCTGGCTGAATTTTATCCTCTTCCTTTTTCAGATTTACTTCTTCTTCCGTAAGATTTAATGTACTATCTGAAATATCTTCATTCCCCTTTCCCACCAATGCGTCAGCAGGTAAGTCTTCCCCATTTTCATCTTTCGACTTGTTTTCAGGCAAAGCGTCTCCCTCGGGAGTTGGTAAAGAAGACAACTCCTGTTTCTGAGTTTCTTCCGATACTGTACGTAGCTTCGCCATTATGCTAAATAAATCCTGTTAATTATATTGTAAAATTAACAAATATCAGTTTAACCGTGGGTCCGGAGGATACTTTGAATACATTTCAAATCTCCCTCCCATGTGTTTAAGTATGAGTTCCCATAATTTATTCGCCGGAGTTTGTAATATTTTATTACCAGGCAAACCCTTAGAAACGATCCAGCTGTTCTCCTCGATTTCCAACTCAAGCTGCCCCGGGCCCCATCCTGAATATCCTATAAAGAATCTGAAATCCTTCGAAACAACCTGATGTGTATCGATAAGTGAAGTCAGGTTATCGAAATCACCACCCCAGTATAATCCTTCAAATACTTCTGTGCCACTGTTAAGATAGTCTGATGCCGTATGTATGAAATGAAGCATATCTTGTTGTACGGGTCCTCCTATGTACACCCGGCTTCTAAATGAATTATCAATTTCCATAATCTCATTGAGGTTTACTTTTGAATGTCTGTTGAGAACAAAACCAAAAGTACCATCTTCATTATGCTCACATAGCAAAATAACGGTCCGTTTAAAATTCGGATCAGGAAGATAAGGCTCCGATATTAACAGGCATCCCTTATGAGGTTCAATCCTGTTTTTGAAATTAAAATAAATTTCTTCCATGTGATTAATGTAATGCTGCTTTAATTGGCAATGAATTTAATACATCTGCTTCAATTTCATTTAATTCATTTAACCGTACATATATTTCATCCTGATTAAAATAATTAAGTGCCATCTTTACAAAAATGTTTCCATGCTTGGCTTCCGATGTCCAGAGTCGCTTATAAAACTTCTTCAATACCTCATCTTCGAGGGCACCTGCTACCAATTGAAAGCGCTCAGCTCCCCTGCACTCAATTACCGATGCCAGTAACAGCCTGTCCAGAAAACGTTCTTCTCTACCTGAACGACAATAATCCAATAGTTGTTTCACATATTGGTCCTGACTGATTTCATGGGGCAGCATAACCCCTCTCTTCTCCATAATGGCATATACGTCTCTGAAATGTTCCATCTCTTCCAATGCCGTTTCAATCAGTTCGGGTATGATTTCAACCCGGTTCGGATACTTAGCCACAAAACTCATAGCCATAGCTGATGCTTTTCTTTCACAGTTTGCATGGTCCTGCAAAAAAGTATTAAAATCATTCATTACAGCATCCACCCACTGGGCAGGACTATTTACCCGTAAATCAACACTCAGTTTCATATTTCAATTCCAGTAGAATCCACTTTAAAAGATTTCATATACAGTTATCCAAAAAATAAATATACTTCTAACTTTACAACCCGTATACCCTGTATTTTATGAATATAAAGGTTGATAAATTAAGGAGCGAATATAAAGGAGAATATCTTGATATATCCAATGTCGATCCTTCGCCATTCAAACAGTTTAAAGTATGGTTTAAAGAGGCGCTTCACTCTGACATATACGATCCGAATGCCATGATTCTCTCCACGGTGGATCAAAATGGAATGCCCAGCTCGCGGACCGTATTGCTGAAGGCATACGATGAAAGAGGATTTGTGTTTTATACCAATCATAAAAGTAATAAAGTAAAAGAGCTTGAAGAAAACCCTCATTTGGTCGTATTATTTCCCTGGTTCAAACTCAGCCGGCAGCTAATCATCCAGGGAACCGTTGAAAGAGTTTCAAAAATGGAATCGCTTAAATATTTTCTTTCCAGACCCTTAGGAAGTAAACTCAGTGCATGGGTTTCGCATCAGAGCGCGGTTATCTCATCAAGGAATATTCTTGAAATGAAATTGAAGGAAATGAAGGAAAAATTCAGAGATGGAAAGGTGCCGTTGCCTGACTACTGGGGTGGTTTTCGCATTATTCCTTCATCGTTTGAGTATTGGCAGGGGCAGCCTGAACGACTCCACGACAGAATTTACTATTCCCTTCAGAATGATGGTAACTGGAAAATTGTAAGGCTTGCCCCATAAATTCGAATGTCAAATATCTACCTCGAAAGATATGCCTGGCCTGAAACGCTCATCCCAACACCTCCGGCTAACAATACGGGAATAATTGTAGTTATTCCGTCTTATAAAGAATCCCATTTGACAGATACAATTATTAGCCTTTCAGCATGTAAGAGACCGACCTGTAATACAGAGATTATCGTGGTGATCAACGAACCTGCAGACTGTGACTCCGAAATTCAGACTGTAAACAAAGTCTCTTACCTGAAGGCACGGGAGTGGACGTTTGACCACAATACTGATTCGTTTCGGTTTCATATTTTGTATGTAAAAAACATAGACAAAAAACATCATGGAGTAGGTTTGGCTCGCAAAATCGGAATGGATGAAGCGGTTAGAAGATATGAATACCAGGGTAATCATAAGGTGGGAATAATAGCTGGATTCGACGCCGACAGCACATGCCAGAGAAATTACCTTGTAGAAATCGAGCGTCATTTTAACAATAATCCGGAATGTCCGGGAATATCTATTTATTTCGAACACCCCATTAGCAATGAAATTGAAGCCAACATTCGTGAAGGTATTATTCAATACGAATTGCATCTAAGATATTTTATCAACGCCCGGAAATATGCCGGTTTCAAACACGTCCACCAAACGATCGGATCGTGCATGGCCGTGCGCTCTGAGGCATATATGAAACAGGGTGGAATGAATAAACGTAAAGCGGGAGAAGATTTCTACTTCCTGAACAAAATCATTTCACTCGGGAACTTTAAGGATTTGAAAACTACGACGGTTTATCCGTCGTCGAGAATTTCTGATCGTGTGCCATTTGGTACAGGAAAAGCGCTCTCAGACTGGGTAAAACGAAAATCAAATAGCCTGCTAACCTATAGCCCGGATTCTTTTTCGGATTTAAAATGCCTGGCAGGAATAACGAATGAATTATATGAGGGAGATACACATGAATTGCTAAGCAAGTTACCAGATTCGGTAGGTCATTTTCTAAAAAATTGTGGTTTTGAAAATAAATTGGCAGAGATAAGGGCTAAAACAGCTACCCGCACCACATTTTTAAAACGATATTACCAGTATTTCGATGCATTCAAAGTTATGAAATACCTGCATTTCAGTCGCAGTGAATATCACCCCGATCTGCCTGTTACAACTGCTGCCGAATGGTTGTTAAAAGAGCATCACGGCATTGGAAGGAAATTTTCCGGTAACAGCTTTAGTCTGCTTCGTGAATATCGTGAAGTTGACAGATACCATGACTCTACTTAGTGACGTGTCAAGTATGATTTATCAGGCCCTGTCGTAGTTTATTATGCCCCTGACTACTGTATAAAATTAGTATGTAACGGCTTGTTATACGCAATTTTTTTACTTTGTCAGGAACAAAAATTACGGTGGCTTAACCGAGACATCTCAAATGACACGTAACTGATACCAGTTGCTATTATTTCAGATCATATAATGAACTTACACCTATATTTCGTACTGTAGTAAATCCTTCACCGAATTTTACATCGATGGAGTAACCGAATTCCCTTGCTCTGGCTTCAAGTGCCTGCAAAAACCCGGGGCTGGAAATAAATGTTTCCGGTTCTTTGCTATCCGGATCATAAAACTGGGATTTAAAAGCTTTTATTGCTTCTATTTTAATATCCCAGTATTCACTTACATCTACAATAAAATCAGGTTGGATAAACAAACTCTGAATATAATGGTAAAATGCCTGCGGCCTGAATGCCTTTTGTTCTTTACCGTTTACTATAGTTTTTATCCGTTGCAATCCGGCCAAAAACCAGGCGGTTTTTAATAGTTCTGCAGCCCTTCCATGATCAGGATGCCTATCGTTTATAGCCGTACCAAGAATGATATCTGGCCTGTAGGTTCGTATTGCCTCAATAATTTTCAATTGATTTCCCTGGTTATCTTCAAAAAAACCATCCTCCATCCCCAAATTTTCCCGTACTGCCAGTTTGAGAATTTTACTGGCATCCAGTGCCTCCTGAAGTCTTATTTCTGAAGATCCCCGTGTGCCCAACTCACCATGCGTAAGGTCAATCACACCAACTTTAAAGCCACTCGCCATGTGCAATGCAAGTGTGCCGGCGCAACCTAATTCAGCATCATCAGGATGAGCGGCAAAGGCTAGTATATCAAGTTTCATAAGCGTATTGTCAATAAGTAAAAAATGGTTGTTTCAAAAGGGCAAGACGCAACGTTACCTGCTAACCATACTTTGGTAGCACGAATAATTGCCTTAAAACGCATCAGTTTTGAAACCTGAAATATGGTTTTATCTGTATTAACAACCGTCCCTTTGCATCCATATGTGGAGTGTTTCTTTTACAATTATCCCAATACCTCTTCCAGTTCTTTGACAGCCAGAAATTTCTCAGCATCCAAAGCGCCCATACAGCCTGTTCCTGCAGCAGTCACCGCCTGCCTGTACACTTTATCAGCAGCATCTCCTGTTGCAAACACACCTTCAATATTCGTTCTGGATGTTCCTTTTTCAACAATTATATATCCGGTTTCGTCAAGCTCCAGTTGTCCTTTAAAAATTTTGGTGCTAGGTTTATGACCTATCGCAAGAAAAAATCCTTTTAGGGGTACCTCGGAGATCTCCTGAGTTTTATTGTTAATAATTTTTATTCCTTCCACCTCCTCATTTCCAAGAACTTCCAATACTTCAGTATTCCAGTGTATTTTAATGTTTTTAGTTTTAAAAACACGGTCCTGCATGATTTTGGATGCCCGCAATTCATCACGTCTTACGATCATATGTACAACAGGGCACAGATTTGCAAGATAGGTTGCCTCTTCAGCGGCAGCATCCCCGCCACCTACCAACGCCACTTCCATCTCTTTAAAAAAATAGCCGTCGCACACTGCGCATGCAGACACACCTTTACCACTTAATTTTTTTTCAGACTCCAGTCCAAGATATTGTGCGGTTGCACCTGTGGCAATAATTACAGCTTCAGCTTTAATTTCATGTTTTTCATCAATAATCACTTGATGCGGATAACCGAAAAAATCCACTGATGTGGCTACGCCATACCGTACTTCTGTGCCAAACCTTTCGGCCTGCTTTTGCATGTCCATCATCATAGCAGGACCGTTAATTCCTTCCGGATAGCCTGGGAAATTTTCTACATCATTGGTAGTAGTCAACTGGCCTCCTGGTTCACCACCCGTGTATAATACCGGGCTCAGATTTGCTCTTGCTCCGTAAATGGCTGCCGTATATCCAGCAGGTCCTGATCCGATAATCAGCAACTTTATTTTTTCATTTGTAAGTTCCATATTCGTTCAAAATATTATATTTACTAAAATATTCGCAAAATTACAATAGCAATTCGTATTAAAAAAGGTCTCAATTTGAGACCTTTTCATCTATGCTAGTAACAACTTTATCCCAGATATGGTTTCAATGTTTTGCTCCTTGATGTGTGTCGCAATCTTCGTATAGCTTTTTCTTTAATTTGACGTACGCGTTCCCTTGTGAGACTGAATCTTTCACCAATTTCTTCCAGGGTCATCGAAGGTTCCCCGTTCAAACCAAAGTAGAGTGAAACAACATCTCCCTCTCGCTGGGTAAGCGTACGCAATGCCCGTTGAACCTCCCTGCACAAAGAATCGCTCATCAATCTAGAATCTGGTTTCTGCTCACTTTCATTTTCAAGTACATCAAGTAAGTTGTTTGCCTCACCCTGAACAAACGGTGCATCCATCGAAATATGGCGGCGTGAGATTTTCATCGTATCAACCACCTCTGAAGTCGTAACTTTTAATACCTCGGCAAGTTCATCAGGTGATGGCTCTCGCTCAAATTTTTGCTCAAGTTCCGAAAAGGTTTTGGAAATTTTGTTGAGTGATCCAACGCGATTAAGTGGAAGTCGTACAATCCTTGATTGTTCGGCCAATGCCTGCAGAATAGATTGCCGAATCCACCAAACTGCATAAGAGATAAACTTAAAGCCGCGTGTTTCATCAAACCGCTGTGCAGCTTTTATTAATCCAAGATTTCCTTCATTTATTAGATCGCCAAGTGAAAGGCCTTGATTTTGATATTGTTTTGCAACCGAAACAACAAACCTAAGATTGGCTTTTGTCAGTTTCTCAAGAGCCATCTGATCACCTTCTCGGATCTTTTTGGCTAATTCAACTTCTTCATCAGGGGTTAGCAGATCAACTCTCCCAATTTCTTGTAAATATTTATCGAGTGACTGGCTTTCACGATTGGTAATCTGTTTACTGATCTTAAGCTGTCTCATTCAATATTACAATCCTAAAAAAAATTAAGCCGCTTAACGCGGTTAATTGTTTGGTATTATATATAGTTTTAATTAAAATTCGCCTGAAAATGCTTTTGCGCAAACAAATATATTGTAAAAGATGAGAAATTAACGTTCCGTCTGACTTTTTTCTGGTCTGGGAAGCAATACTTTTCTTGAAAGTCTGAGTTTACCTGATTTATTATCAATTCCAATAAGTTTTACTTTTATCTCTTCACCTACTTCAAGCACACCTTCCATTTTCTCAATGCGCTCCCATTTAATTTCAGAAATATGCAGCAGGGCTTCTTTGCCAGGCATAAATTCGATAAAGGCGCCAAATGATACCACTGACTTGACAATTCCATCATACACTTCCCCTACTTCCGGCACAGCTACAATAGATTTTATTCTGTTAAGTGCGTCTTCCATTGATTTCTTGTCGCTTGAAAAAATGGAAACTTTCCCGGCATTTTCAACCTCCTCTATGATTACCGTAGCACCGGTATCTGCCTGAATTTCCTGCACAACCTTTCCGCCGGGACCAATTACTGCTCCAATCATATCTTTTTCGATAGTAAGCACAGTACATCTGGGTGCGTTTGGTTTTAAATCCTCTCTTGGTTCGGCCAGTGTTTTCTTCATTTCATTAAGTATATGGAGTCGGCCTTTCCTGGCTTGGTCAAGAGCCTCATCGAGTACCTTGTACGACAGGCCGTCAATCTTTATATCCATCTGGCACGCGGTAATACCTTTTTCAGTACCCGTAATCTTAAAGTCCATATCACCAAGATGATCTTCATCTCCTAGAATGTCAGAAAGAATAGCATATCTGCCATTTTCGCCCCCTTCGGATATCATACCCATAGCAATCCCTGAAACAGGTCTGCTTATCTGAATACCGGCGTCCATCAGTGCCAGACAACCAGCACATACCGTTGCCATTGAAGATGACCCGTTCGATTCAAGGATGTCGGAAACGATCCGTATGGTGTACGGATTTTCTTCAATATCAGGAAGAATAGCTTTTAACGCCCTGTAAGCCAGATTCCCATGGCCCACCTCGCGCCTGCCCGGACCTCTATTTGGTCTTGCTTCACCGGTAGAAAATGCAGGGAAATTGTAATGTAGTATAAATTTACTATAACCGCTGAATACTGCTCCATCGATAATTTGTTCATCAAGCTTAGTGCCAAGTGTAACAGTAGCAAGTGATTGTGTTTCGCCACGTGTAAATAAAGCAGAACCATGTGGCGTAGGCAGATAGCTTGCTTCCGACAAGATCGGCCTGATTTCATCGGGTTTTCGTCCATCCATTCTTACCTTGGTATCCAGCACCAGGTTACGTGCGGCTTCTTTTTCTACCTTTCTAATATATTTCTTTATCAATTCAATATTTTCTTCCTCATCGTCTTCAAACAAGGCCAGGTAGTCATTTTTAAGTGTCTTCAATACGGCGTTTCGTTCACTCTTTACATTGATGTGACGTTTAAATATTTCGTAAAATTTGTCATAAAGCGAATCCCTTACCTTGGTTTCGAGAGCCTCGTCTTCTAAGGGTGGCGTATGCACGCGTTTGGTCACACCCACTTCCTTAGCGAGTTCTATCTGCACATTGCACTGTTCTTTTATTGCTTCGTGCGCAATCCGCATTGCCTCCAACAAGTCATTTTCATCAACCTCCTTCATTTCACCCTCAACCATCATTATATTATCAACAGTGGCTGCTACGATAATATTCAAATCAGATTTTGATTTTTCTTCCTGCGTTGGGTTAATGATCATTTTATTTTCGACCCTGGCTACACGCACTTCAGAGATTGGTCCATCAAACGGGATGTCAGAAACTGCCAGTGCTGAAGAAGCTGCCAGTGCCGCCAGCGAATCAGGCATAATCTGATCATCAGAAGAGATTAGTGAGATCATCACCTGTATATCTGAATAATATTCGTCAGGAAATAAAGGACGCAACGCCCTGTCAACAAGGCGGCATATCAGTATTTCGTGATCCGATAACCGGCCTTCCCGCTTAAGAAACCCGCCGGGTATCTTACCCGATGAAGCGAATTTTTCCTGATAATCTACTGAAAGAGGTAGAAAACTTGCCCCTTCCCTTGCCTCTTCCGGCGAAACCACCGTAGCCAGCAACATGGTATTTCCCTGCCTGACTACTACAGAGCCATCTGCCTGCCTGGCAAGTTTTCCGGTTTCAATTGTAATATCTTTGCCATCGCCGTATTTGATGGTCTTGGTAATAATATTTGATGCCATAATTGTATAAATTTTTAATTCATAAAAAGGAGAAGGCCCTTTTTCGAATCGGGTGAGTTACTATCTCCTGAGAAGCTAAACAGGGAATCCTGGTTCGGATCCCCAATACTCATTACTTTCTAATTGCTAAATCCTTAATGATCGACCTGTACCTTTCAATATCATTCCTGTAAAGATAATCTAAAAGACGACGACGCTTGCCTACCAGTTTCAACAACCCCTGCTGGGTTGAATAGTCTTTCTTGTTGTTTTTTAAATGATTGGTCAGGTGAGTGATGCGGTAAGTATAAAGTGCAATCTGTGATTCAGGCGATCCTGTATCCGTTTTTGACTTTAACCGGCCATGATTCTCAAAAATTTCCTGCTTTTTTTCTGTTGATAAATACATGCTTAGCTAAAGTTTACTGTTATTTTTCGTATAAATAATACTGTTTTTTTAAAAAGCAACCGCAAAGGTATCTACTACATATATGATTAACAAGCAATCAATATTTATTTGCCCTTGCGGAATACAGACCTAAACCAGGATTTGATATTATCAAATAACACCAGGTAGTAGTCCAGTTCAAGAATACGTGCATCTTTTCTGGCCTGCTTAAGAGAGAATAGTCCGATCGGCAAAAGGACTATGTTTGCCAGCCATCCGGCCAGTACCGGGTCCAGCATAGTTTGCCTTGACTGCTTTTCGGCGGCCATACTGATTACATAATACATGATAAAGAAAATGATAGATACAAATACCGGAATGCCCAGCCCGCCCTTCTTAATGATTACTCCTAATGGAGCTCCAATTAGAAACATAAGGACACACGCCACAGCATTAGCAGAAATTTTTTGATATTGAATCACAAATATCTTTCTTTCCCTGACAAGGTGTGCAAGGCGATTTTTGGACACCGAAGATTTGCTCTTCATTTGCCTTACAAGCCCCAGAGCAGTATTATATACCTTATCCCAGTTTTTGTGATCATCAAAATAGATATCCACCTGCTCCCTTATATCACGGCGTTCATCCTCGGTAAGATTTTGATACGTGAAAATTACTTTCTCACTGGCTGTTTTAAACTTTGGTAATCTCTTTGGCAATCTGCTTAATAATGTTGGTGACCGGGCTAACTTTCTGATATCACTGTTTTCGATATACCGGTTCACCTTTTTCCCTACTCCGGTTTTTGCATAGGTTGAATCTTGTGCAGCCTGCAAAAGAGAATCCCTGATGATGCCATAAGCTGTGACTTCGGCAGGAACGTTTATGGCAATTATACTCTTATAATAAGTAAAATAATGTTGCGCTGAACTGAAATATGACAATTTTATTTCATAGATATCTTTTTGCATAGAATCAATGTCCATGCGGATTTGATTAAAGTTGCGCATATACCGGTCAGTAGAAAACAATTCTTCTTTGGTTCGTTTCAGGTCAAAAATCGACAGATCAAATACAATTTCTGATTTTTCAAACTTTGTCCTGTTAAACGGCCGTACTTTTATCTTTCGGTTAAGCTGGGAAATAGTTGCTTCTTCAGAATAATAGTTGCCATCGTAGAGCTCGAGTTTCAGATAGCGGTCATTTAATATTGTGTACATTTTCCCACTGTCTGCTAAAATTACATCCGTGTTTCCCAGGCCTTTTGAATGGTCATAAATGATAACGCCTCTCAGGGTATGGCCATCCGGATATTTATAGTCTACTTTAATCCGGTAATTATCAAGTCCTTCATAAAAAAGGCCTTCCCTTATATCAAGGGTAGGCTTTTTCTGCCGGATATCATACAAAAGACTATACGCTTTCAGTGCCGATTTAGGCACAAGGTAGCTGTTAGAGAAAAATGCCAGACAGGAAATGAAAATAACAAAAATAAAAATCGGGAGCAACACTCTTGTCAAAGAAATACCCGCACTTTTGATTGCGATGATTTCAGAATGTTCTCCCATATTTCCGAAAGCAATTAATGATGCCAGCATAACAGAAAGCGGAATGGCTACCGGGGTCTGAAAAATACTGAAGTGAAAAATAAACTGGGCAAGTACATCAATACCAATGTCTTTGCCAAATATTTCATCAAGGTAGCGCAGCATCTGCGTGATAAGTAATATAAATACTACCACCACAAATGTGAGAATAAACGGGCCGATAAAAGCGCCCAGAACAAGCTTATCTATACGTTTTAAAATCACCTCTAATCACGTTCACAAAAAGTATGCTGGAATAATAAGCTGGATTGACAAATTTAATTACGTCCGGATTAACCGCCAACAATTTCTTTAAGGTTGTGCATTATCCCATTCCAAAGATCATACCATTCCTCTTCATCATCAAAATCGGTGTATTCCGTAATATGCAGAAATACAGTTTGGGTAAGCTCGTTTATTTCTATACGTAATTCAAAATAGGCCGGATCATCATCATCTTCAGCCGTTTCGGGAAGATATTCAAATTTCACAAAATTGTTTACCCGGTGTGAAACCATACGGGTTTTATGATCTTCATTATCCCAGATAAAATTAAAAACATTGTCTTCATCAACCGTTACGTCATCCGCAATCCACAGAGAAAGCCCACTGGCCGTAAAAATATATGGGTATAACATTTTACGTGAGGCATTTATTTCAAATTCAGCTTGATAATTACTCTTTGGCATAACAACTTGTTAGGATGTTAAATTATGTTTTTTTTTCATAAACGCAAAAGATAGTGTAATAAAGTAAAAAGAAGAATGGTTTTGAATTTGGAATTCAAACAATGTAAATTTGCACTCCATTTTTTAAGAAACAAATGTCAATGGCGTGGTAGCTCAGTTGGTTAGAGCGTCGGATTCATAACCCGGAGGTCGGGGGTTCAAATCTCCCCCACGCTACGAAATCTATTAGATAGCCAGTGCGCTAAATCTAACCTCCTGTCATTAATGGTAATGCACATCTTGGAAATTTTTCAGGAATAATTACAAAAATTGGTCCCTATAAACACACCCCGATTTATCTTGTACTAAATACTGCACTTCATACTCTGGATGAGACAATTACAACACTCTCTTTTTAGCGAGTTTGAATCTGAATTCTTTTCCCGCAATGGATTTTACGGATCAGAATGTCTCCAGGAGCTGGGAAACAAATATGGCACTGAAGAATCTGCAATAGAACTGAATCATTCAATCGAATTTGTGAATAGTAGTTCCATGAGTAATGGTGCAAAAACCATTAATATGTAAAATTGAAGATCCGTCCCTGGTTTCTACGAAGAATGAAGGGACGGTTTAAACGTTCAGACATAAATTCAAAATTGGACTAATTCGTATACGTTTTTTACTGGCTGTATTAGGAGCATATATTTTTATTATAAGATATCTTGCGAGCTTCGATATCGATTAATCCCAGGAGTGCTTTTCAAATGTGTCTTTAATATTTCCTGATATTTTTTGTCCGGCATAACCCTTTTCCCGTATATTTAGGAAAAAATGAATTATGATCAGAATTAGATTCCTTTTAATATTATTGATTATTCCATTACTTTTTCAAACATGCAATAAAGACGACGAAGAAGTAGTCCAGAATAATCATATATTGTTTAATGATGCGGAATATGGCCTGGATAAGGGGTTTTTTCAGTTTTTCGGCAAACTTGATCCCAGCGAGACCGGTTTCAATTTCGATGTTTATCTTTTTTCATCTGGTCTTACGTTCAACGATAACCAATTCAGCGGTTCAGGCAATCTTATCTTCTTCGAGATGTACTCACCCGTATCGTCCGAATTAGCTACCGGTACTTATACATTCGATTCCAATGAAACAGGAAATTCAAACACCTTTGACGATAGTTTTTTCATTATCAACTTTGATGTGGCAAATGAAACAGGTACGTTGGTGGATATTAGCGGGGGTACCATAAAGGTAACAAAAACGGATACCACATATGAGTTTGTGATCGACTTTACAACAACGGACAGTAAAATTCTGACTGGATTTTATAAAGGGATTCTTGAGCAGATATAATGTTTCTTTCTAACCGCTAAGGGAAGGGCACAAGAGATCATAGAGATTGCAAAAACCTGGCGACCCCTCGCAGGCTGATTTGTGAATTAACCATTAAAACCTTTGCGGTAAAACACTTTTTTGATTATTTTTATTATTCATATTCATCTTCTGCCAAATAAAATGGAGGCCTGAAGTGATAATGGGTTCACTTATTATAATTTTGGATATAGTGGTTGTGTGAGCAGAATATCCTTTCCCACAACAAGTGATCGTGTGTTTTTACGCGTGATTGCAAGATGTGACGACGGACAAACAGCTACGGATTTTCATACTGTTAACATAAGTCCGGATATACAATTTAGAGTTGCTAATGCCGAACCTGAGATTACTTTTGAACCGTTAGAGACTGTTGGCATAAAAACATTCCCTAACCCTTCAGGTGAGTATTTACATATCCAGGTTGTTTTAAGCGAATCATCTGAAGTGAAGATTTCATTGATAGATTTAATGGGAAGGAATGCCGGTACCATTTATCAGGCAAACTGGACAAGGGAACCCACTACATATATGAAGAAACGACAAAGTATCAAGAAGGGCTTTGTATTGTAGTGCTTGAGGCTAACCACGCAGTAAAAAGCTCACGAATAATAATTCAAAAATAAGATGAAACCGATTTACCTGTTTATCTGGAGCGCTTTGATCCTTTTATCTTCTTGCGAAAAGTACGGAATGATTGATTGGGGCCGGTACCGGTCCACAGCTACATTGAATGGAAATAAAGAGTGGACCGCTAATAAATGTTGGTTTGATTATTATGGTAGTCGTGGAGATGTGGTGTATCTGCTTCTTGACTATACAAATAACCATGGATTGGTAAGAGAAAGAATAGCTTTTGTTTTTTATCGGGATATTCTTGGAACTACTCTACTTAAGCATGAAAAAAGAGGCGGTGAAATTGCGGCAAGAAAACCTTCATCGTACTTCGATACATTTGGAGAAGATCTATATAGATATACTGGAACTGGGATTTACGATTTATTCGAAAAGGAAGGATTTGAAAACTACATTAGAATTGACAGGATATCTGAGGATGGCAAAGAGATAGAAGGAGTTTATCAACTGGCTTTTGTCATTTCGCAAGGTAGTCGTCCTCCCGAACTCGATCCATCACGACCTGATACTTTGATATTTACGGATGGAGTGTTCAAAGCAAGGCAAGGCGATTGGTAGTAATTTAATGTATCCCGGATGAATAGTGATAACCTGACATAGCATAATATGGAACGACAAGGGGGTGTATGTGTAACCTTAGTGCCTCAATTAAGAGAATCATAGATGGAATACAAATTAACAAAGGATGTAAAAAATTTATGATGGCCTGTATCCGGCTGTGAAATCTTTTCTCTTCCAGAACATCCTTATTTATACCACCTTTTCAGGCGGTAATTAAAATATTCCGGTGAAGTGTCTGTCAATTTCACCCACTTATTAAATCCGGGATGCTCCACATTGATCAGGTAATTATATTCCCTGAATGATTGCACCGAAGGGACTTTTAGTATCAGATATATTTTCGCTTCCAGAAATTCCTGCGTAAAAGCAGCCAGCTCCTGAGGGTAGGGTTTTCTATTCCAGTTATCCGGCAACTTTCTCTTATCTACTTCAGTTACAAGCGCATCATCAGATACCGACAAGGTCATTACAACACGTTTTATCGGTAAATTATTGTCGTTGGCAATAGTCTCTAACTTAGCCAGTGCAATACTCGATGAAGCATAGATGATCCACTGGCCTCTTCGGTTCCATCTTCCTTCAGTGAACAGGGTTCCTTTAGGCGGCCACACATCCTTATGCTTTGCCTTCTCCATATGATAGAGCTCCATTAACCGTACACACTGTATTCGATACGGTCAAGCGCCTTTTCCACCTCCCTTCGACCGTTTTCACTTTGTAAAAGTTGCAGCGGCTTAATACTGCCAAGGTTCTCATTCTGCGTGTGCAGCCAAGCTTTGAAACTTACCACATCTTTATCAAACACCAATAAGCCATAATGCCACAGCTTGCTAAAGCTGGCAACGGCGTCAACAGCATGGCTGTCAAGTGTGTCATCTTTAAGAAGCCGGTAATATGTTGATTTTGAAACACCGATAATATCAGCCATTACCTCGGCTCTGATTTCAGTAGCTTTTTGAAGCAACTCCAAAAAACTACCCACAACAGACAGGTCCCTAAGCTCCATGGCCGTGGACTTTACCAGCTGCATATAATATTCAAAAAAATGCTGAAGAGACATACCGGATGTCCCGGCAGAATAGGCTACAGCAGGCTCTTCGAAGTGTAACGATTCGCCGAATTCCTCATAGGGTTTAAAAGTATATTTTTCCATATTAAGATTATATTTATATCATTCACTACAAATATAATAAATTATTCTCAATAAGGATTATTAATATTCCATTTAATACAAATAATTTTAGTAAACGAATAAATATATCATTTGTAAGAGCTATAAGTGCAGGAAAACTTTATGTATTTTTTTACAATTTTGATACGAAAAAAGTAAGTGTCTCACTTTTCAAAAACAAAGAACATTGGGTCAAACCTGGAGCGCGGATGCCAATGATATTATCTACCTTCATTCTGAAGAAAAATCTGGTTCAATTTGAACTATTCTACTTAAAGGCAGAAATACAATTCGCCTGAATGTATCAGGCATCAGACCCATTATTGACAGATCTGGTAGAAATTTGGTAGTAGAAGGTATGGAGTTATGTATGCCGATATATACGCTATCTAATTAATCACAGTAGAAATTAAACAACTTACAAGTTCAAAATTCAATAAGATATCACCAAATTGAAGCCGTGATAGTAAAGGAATTTATTTTGGATCTAATTCTATACAAATTAAAAGGCAATTAGAAATAATAAGACTAAAAATCTCTAAAACACTTTTAATGATTTAGGCAGCATGAATACCTTATTCAGTTCCTTTATTCAACAAAAGACATCAATGGAACAAAAAACGACACAGTATATTTTTCCATCTCTTTTTGTTATTTGCTGTATTTATATTCTTAACCTTCAATTAGATTTTTACATTGAAGATCCTGCAATATATGGCGTATTGAGCAAACGTATTTTGCTAACGGGAGATTTTAGTTTGCTCATACTTGACGAAAAGGATTGGCTTGACAAACCACATTTACCTTTTTGGATTACCGCGATATCTTTTAAAATTTTTGGCATTTCCTCCTTTGCATACTTGTTGCCAATCACAATAGCGCTGGGGCTCACATTTTTATACACGTTCAAATTTGCTTCCCAATACTACAATAAAACTATAGCCTGGTTTAGTGTATGCTGTGATCAAGTGATAAGTGCAATTGAAGGATGAAAAAGCTTTTAAGGGCTTTTTCATCTCCAAAAGCCTGAGTAGTGCAATCTTTGGATTGCAAGATGTCAAAAAACTACACACATCTCAGTATTGATCAAAGGTATCAAATTGAGGCATTATTGGAAACGAAGATTACTCAAAAAGAGATTGCCCTCATTGTTGGTGTTCACCCATCCACGATTACTCGGGAACTAAAGCGAAATGTGGGTTCAAGAGGACGGGGAGCTGGCGTCTATCAGACAACCAATGCACAAAGAAGGACCAATCTTCGTCATCACCAGAAGCCCAAAAGGATAATCTTCACCAATTCCATGAAAGACTGGATAGCTGATCGGCTCAAAGAAGACAGATGGAGCCCTGAACTAATCAGTCATCAGGGAAAGAAAACAGGAGAATGTCCCCTTAGCCATGAATGGATTTACCAATGGATATGGGAGTGCAAGCATTCTAATGGCAAGGAGAACCAGGAATACAAACGACTATACTCATACCTCAAACATGGCAAAAGAAGGCATAAACGAGGAAACAGAAAAGATCGAAGAGGTATTATCCCCAATAGGGTATCCATTGAACAGCGACCTGAGATCATTAATAAAAGAGAACGTTTAGGCGATATTGAAGTCGATCTAATGATGGGCAAAAACCACAAAGGCTCTTTGTTGGTGATGACAGACCGAACAAGTCTATTTACCAGAATCAGAAAAATGCACAGTAAAAATGCCGATCAAATGGCCGAAGCTATTGTTGAAGAACTCTCAAAGAATGAATACAAACTAGAAACACTCACTTTTGATAATGATATGGCATTTGCCAAACATGAGTTGATTACTAAATCGCTTGGCGTGGATGCCTATTTTACCCGTCCTTACACGAGTCAGGATAAAGGGACCGTTGAAAACAGGATAGGGGTAATCAGAAGGTTTTTTCCTAAGAAAACAGATCTTAGATTTGTTACTGATGAACAAATCAAAGTCGTTGAAAATAAAATCAATGAACGCCCGATTAGAAAATTTAATTACCTAAACGCAAAGCAAGTGCTACAAAGGAAAATTGCACTTATGACTTGAACTTACATATTCATATTATCGACCGCTCAATATACCATGATGTCGGGAACCGAAGGTAGAATTGAGCCTTATTTGATGTGTTTTATCATTGGGAGTATTTATCACTTTGATCGAGGCATATCCCATAACAAAATTATCGATTATGTTATAGGTTCTACTTTGGTTGCAGCAGCCATAATGACGAAAGGAATGTTTGTAATTGTTCCGATTTTTGGCGCTATTGGAGGGCATTTATTATATCAACATCGTAACATTACGGTATTTTTCAAATGGTACTGGCTCTTGGTAGCAGCTTTAATTTGTCTTTTCATTTTGCCAGAAATATATGCACTGTTTATCCAATTTGACAGTCATCCTAATAAAATTATCTTTGGTCAAAAAGGAATTTCAGGAATAAAATGGTTTTTATGGGATAGTCAATTTAGCAGACTTATTAATACGGGGCCATTCACAAGACACCAAGGAGATTATTTCTTTTTTATACACACGTTATTATGGGCTTTTTTCCCTTGGTGTTTTGTTTTGTATTATGGCTTTTTTCAAACCCTAAAAAAGATATTTAAAAAAGAAGCCGTTGTTGAACTATATACTTTTTCTGGAGGGCTTTTTATGTTTTTATTATTTTCCATTTCAAAATTTCAATTGCCCCATTATATAAGTATTGTGTTTCCTTTTTATGCAATCATAGTAGCCGATATATTTTATAAACCACTAAATAGACTTGGTAAGAAACTAATAGTTTCACTTCAAACTATACAAATCAGTGTAGTATTCCTGGTTTTGATCTCAATACTCATTATTAGCAGTTGGTCAACCATAGCATGTTTACTTTTCTTAAGTTTATTTGTGGGAGCACTTCTTATTAATTTTAGAAGACCTGGCAATCTAATTAACAAACTATTAATAGGTTCTGGATTAGCAGCAATTTTTTTAAATGCCTATATGAGCTTAGAAGTTTACCCAACGATAAGCAGTTATAGAGCGGACATCCAAGCGGCTAGATATATTAACGAACATTTTCAAGACCAATCAGTGACTGTTCTAGGTCCAGTTTCTTATCGATTTCAATTTTATTGTAATTCTCCTATTTCTAAATATTGGGACCCCACCATTCAAGAACTTCAGGACCTAAAAAAGGCGTCCTTAATATTATGTACTGATGTTGACATTTTAAAGCGACTCGATTCTAACTATGTCTTAGTTGAATCCTTTGATCATTATGCCAGTGAAACAATCAGCTTAGCTTTTTTAAATCCTAAGTCTCGATCTACGCAGTTAGTCAAGTATATTTTAATGAAAAAACCAACTACAACAAGCAAAAAGACCGAAAACTATCAATAAATTTTAAAAGCAATTTATTTACAAAAAAGTGAAAAGTAAGCAATTAAATATTATCAGAATATAATAGACAGCCACCAGGTGTACTAAAAATCCGGATAGCCATGCAGCATGGAAACTAAGGGTCCGCGGCCGAACGTCAACTAATGGATTTTGACTCAATTATTGTCGACATAGCCATGTTCAACAGGATCCAGAATTTGGTTCGCATTTATCCCTGTCGTAAGAACAAGAATGTAAACTAATATTATTGACATTAAAATATTCTGCTTTCTCATGTGAGTTCTCCCCTGAGTCAGCTCGAGCTACTTGGGATAAGAAACGAGGAAACAGGATAATTCCTGAACGCTACTATTTGGAGTGAGATTGTTGTCAATATTGACATTCCTATAAACACGTTCGATCCGCCAATCGAAGCACAAAAATAATTTGGTAAATGATAAATCATTTAATTCTGCCAGCGATCGTTTAAACCATTGACCCTACTTTTTCAAGCAGTGTTTTGGTTTTCATGATGCCCATATTTTCCGAATCTTCTGTTCCTTCATACTCGATTCCAATATGGCCACGGTATCCGGCCTCCTTTACGACTTTCAGCATTTTTGTATAATCGGTATGAATCTCGTCTCCGTTTTCGTCAAAATCATGACTTTTTGCACTTACGCCCTTGGCAAAAGGCATCAATTCCTTCACCCCCAGATAGCGGTCATATTCATTTATACATCCGTCTTCATTTGATTCGATGCAAAAATTACCAAAATCAGGCAACGTTCCACAATTAGCCATCCCTACCGAACTGATTACATTGCTCAGCCATTTTCCGTCGGACGATATGCCTCCATGATTTTCAACAATTACATTGATATCAAAATCTTTTGCAAACTCCGATAAACGACCCAGCCCGTCAATTGCAGCAGTAGCCACTTCCTCATCTGTACCTGTGCCTCTTGCATTTACACGTATTGAGTGGCACCCTAGCGTTTTGGCTGCCTCCACCCATTTGTAGTGGTTCTCTACCGCTTCGTTTCGTTTTGCCTCGTCAGAATCACCCAGGTTACCTTCGCCATCACACATAATCAGCACATTGCTTACGCCGTTGTCATTACATATAGTGTTGAGTTGACTAAGATAAGCGGCATCTTCAGCTTTGTCTTTAAAAAATATGTTTACATACTCTACGGCATCGATACCGAAATCATTTTTTGCCATCACCGGAAAATCCAGGTTGGTCATTTCTTCAGCAAATAGCGCTTTATGGAGCGACCATTCGGCCAGGGATATTTTAAAGAACAATTCTGAAGCACTTGCAGCTTCAGCCGTTGTTTCCTCTTCTGAAGCGTCATTCGTTTTTCTGGATCTGCTGCATCCATGTATACCAAGTATGCCTACACCAAGGGTTAATCCACCTGCTTTGTAGATAAATTTACGCCTGGATTGTATTTTCTTGTTAATCTGATTCGTTTTCATAATATAGTTTTATGTTGCCCATTGTTTTCCTACTTCTTCGTAAGGAATACATCCGTGATATTCACCAGGCACTTTATCGTACTTCAGTACTTGGGTTGCCCCTGCTTTGGAGGTGCAGAATCCACCAACTGTAAGTTCCTTAACCGTCAAAATAAACGGTAATATGTCATAATTATCTGAATTGATTATTGCATCATCATTTCTATTTTTTACAAATTCCAGTTTTTGCTCCGGATTGAGTTCAATAAATACTCTTCCGTACTCCTTTTCAGCATTTGAATTGAATGACGTCATGCCTTCCATAAATATGTTGCGGTCTTCTTCACTATACACATCCCTGATCATGGATTCAATAAACTTCGGTACACCTACATCTCTTGCCCCGGGTGTGCCCGTTGCTGGAATCATTATTTCCGATATCTCCGAAATCATGATGGCCTGATCATTATCAAATAAATCAGGGATCCAGTCAGGTTCGTTTGAAACAGAACAACCATCAAGAATACCCATAATGGTGGGTGCAGACAATGCACTTCCCATTATCAGAACGGTTTTTCGTAAGGCTTCTCTCCGGTCTATTTGTTTAGTTTTCATTTATCGTCTTTATTCTTTTAACTTAAAAATTCAGCTTGTTCAATTCCTGTACAGCAAAGTTAGCTGCGCGGGCAGTAATAGCCATATAAGTTAACGACGGGTTTTGGCAGGCTGATGATGTCATGCAAGCCCCATCGGTCACAAATACATTTTTAACAGCATGGATCTGATTCCAGCCATTCAGCACAGAAGTTTTCGGATTCCGGCCCATTCTTGCGGTACCCATTTCATGAATTCCAAGGCCTGGAGCTCCCTTATGATCAAATATAGAAACATTTTTAAATCCGGAAGCCTCCAGCATTTCTGCCGCGTCGTTTCCCATATCAATGCGCATTTTCATTTCGTTTTCTTTGAATTCTGCATCAAAAGTTAGGGTAGGAAGCCCATAAATATCATGCAGATCTTCATTGAGTTCAACATTATTTTCATGATATGGAAGACATTCGCCAAACGCTGTCATTCCTATCTTCCATTTCCCAGGTTCTCCCATCATTTTTTTTAATTTCTCACCAAGCGCCAATTCTTTCACTACACGCCACCAGCCTTCGCGGCTCGCGCCACCCTGGTAACCAAATCCACGAAGGTAATCCCTTTGTTCGTTTTTTAGGTTACGAAAACGTGGTATGTAAAACCCTGCAGGGCGTCGTCCTGTATAATACTTATCCTCCCAGCCATCGATCTCTCCGGATGCTCCGATTACGAAATGATGGTCCATCAGATTTTTCCCCAGTTCGCCCGAATCATTACCCATCCCGTCGGGAAACCGGCTGGATTTTGAGTTCATCAATATAAACGTTGACCCAAGTGTAGAAGCATTCAGAAAGATAATCTTTGCATAATACGCAATCATTTCACGCGTTTCACTGTCAAGAACTCGCACGCCGGTAGCTTTTCTCTTTTCCTCGTCATAAATAATTTCCGTAACGATCGAATGTGGACGAAGGGTCATATTTCCGGTATTCTCCGCACTAATCAGCGTAGTGGCATTGGAACTAAAATATCCACCATAAGGGCACCCCCTCATACAAAGATCCCTGGCCAGGCATTTTCTTCCGTTATGTAACACCGTTGCATGTGCTGTTCTTCCTCCGGTAAGCACGCGGCCTTTAAAGTTTCTGGATATTTTGTCACGCGCGTGCCCTTCCACGCAATTGAGACCAAATGGAGGCAGAAATTTACCATCAGGCAACTGAGGCAGCCCCTCACTCATGCCCTGAATACCGGCGTACAATTCCACATAATCGTACCAGGGAGCGAGATCATGATAGCGAATAGGCCAATCAATTGCTATGCCATCTTTTATATTTGCCTCAAAGTCCATCTCACTCCACCGATAACTATGACGCCCCCACGTAATGGAACGCCCTCCTACATGGTAACCCCGGATCCAGTCAAATCGCTTTTTTTCCGAATATGGATTTTCAAGATCGTTCACCCACCAATGTTTTGTAGATTCTTTGATTACATATCCTGTCCGGTTTTGTTTGGGAAATTTCTTTAATTCCTCAGCCGTAACCTGGTCGCCATGCGGTAGCTCCCATGGATCTTTATTTGCGGTGGGATAATCACCGTGCTTTACCATTCTACCACGTTCAAGTACTAGAGTTTTCAGACCTTTTTCTGTAAGTTCTTTTGCAGCCCATCCCCCACTGATACCCGTGCCTACCACAATGGCGTCATAAGTGTTTTGCTTCTTTGCTCTGATATTTATAACCATATAATATGCTTCAGCTGAATTTCAAAATTCGTACAAGATAGTGGATTAAAAAAAATATTTCATACTTTACCTCATCCATTAAGATGAAATTATTTTGAGGGATCAATTCTTACGTTAAACGGTGAAATAACGCGATTTTTTACATAATATCTTCAAGTACATTTGCCTTAGTAAAAGAAACCCTGAACCGAATGAACACAGACAGGTATGAGGTTTGGGCAAAACGAAACAGGGAATAGCATCTGGCCGGATAAATGAAAATGATTTATTAATCTATTTCAATTATAATCAAAATGAAATTACTTATGATCTTCACAAACAGGTTTGCTTACAAACCAGGAATTAAAACACTTGAATCCGTTGATGACATAAAACCGGACAAAGTCAGCTTTAAGCGTGCACAAACAGCATTTATACAGGTGGAAGAAGCGGATGATGATTCGAATTCATTGAAATCAATTGAAACCAAAATGGTAAAAAACCTCAAGTGGATTGCACGTAAAAACAATACAAATCTGATTATTCTGCATTCATTTGCCCACTTGTCCGAAAGCAAAGCATCGCCTGAAGTATCAAAAAAACTTTTCGATAATATTGAAACCAGGTTAACCTCGGCAGGGTTTGAGGTGTTTCAGACTCCTTTTGGCTATTTTCTCGATCTTTACATCGAAGCGCCCGGCTTTTCACTCGCCCGCGTTTTCAAGAGTTTCTGATACATTTACCAAACATGATGGATGAAGCTGAACTGACTTCTGTGAATTAAGAATTAGAGATAATACCGATGTAGTCTTAGTAGTTATTATGTACATGCAACTTTACCAGATGAAATTTTGTCACAAAGGCCTAATGCAACACTTATGTCAAAAATTATCATTAGGTTCGGTTTTTTCAGCTACAACGGTAGCTAAGTTCAGGTAGCGGTTCAACAGGTTGCTGCGTCCGGCGATGACACCAGAAACATCGGTGTTGCGGAAGTTGGCCTTCCTCCCAGCAACCTGGATGAATCGGACCGAGATATTTTACTGGATTTCTACTCCATCAAAAACGTATTCACCCGCGAAATCAACGA
>JACZXH010000038.1 GCA_022571715.1 Bacteroidota bacterium
TAGGTGAAGCCCACATATGGTTAGGTTTTGTTAAATTTTATTTCCAATGGGATTTCAAAGGAGCGGAAGAGGAATATTTGGAAGCAATCAAGTTAAGACCTAGTAATTCTAATGCCCTATTTATTTATGTTAATTTTCTTAATAATATGGAGCGCCATGAAGAGGCGATCAATTTGGAAAGAAAATTATTGCAGATTGATCCCTTACAAATACCAGACCCGACCTTATTTTGGCTTGGAAGGATAGATGAAGCAATCCAATTGGCGAAAGAACGTGTGAATTTTACACCCAATCCTGGTACTTATAGCAATTTGGGTTTTGTTCTTTTAAATACTGGTTCTTATCAAGAAGCAATTGATGCCCAACAAAAAGCCCTTGAACTGGCTGGCAGGAGGCAACCAAGGATGATGGCATGGTTGGCAGCAGCTTATGCCAAAAATGGGCAGGAAGATAAAGCCAATGAACTACTGAATGAATTAAAGGAAATAAGGGAAAAATCTTTAGCAGGTAGTCCTTCGTTTTTCGTTGCAGTTATTTATTCAGCACTGGATGAAAAGGAATTAGCTTTTCAATGGTTGGAAAATGCTTATGAAGATCATGATATGGAAATGGTCTGGTTAAAAACTGAACCTCAATTATATCCCTTACATGACGATTCACGGTTTCAGGATTTATTGAAAAGAGTTGGGTTTGATGTTTCTGGTTGAAAAGAGTCGGGGTCAGATGGAGCAAGAAGGGATGTTGTGAAAAACCACAAAAACGCTTATTCCCTTAAGTAACTATTTCATAGTTTGTTTTGATTCTTGTTTTTTAGGTATTGAGACGTCTATATCTTCTTCAAATCTAAAGGGTAAAGGTTTAGGTTTAACAGTATTGTTGAATCTTCTCCTTGTCCAATATTTTAGTGCCGGTACAGGCACTTTCATTTGCTTAGCTTTGCCACGCATTTATTAGAGAGTGGCACGAACTTTAGGTATATTCAACAGTTGTTAGGTCATTCTAGTAGTAGGACTACTGAAATCTATACTCATGTTGCCCAATCGAACTTAATTAATATAATTAGCCCGTTGGATTCAATTAATTATGACTTAGATTTGAATGGTAGATAAACGCAATTGTGTTTAGCCACTAGTTACAGGCCATTTATTATCATTTTGCAAGAAAAAAAACCAAGGTTTAAAAGACCCTCTAAAAAACACGAACCAAAGGGACTTTCCATTCTTTTTGAGGATCAAGATATTATTGTTGTAAGTAAGACAAATGGCCTTCTAACGGTAAGTACAGATAGAGAGAAAGATAAAACAGCTCATTTCCTTTTGAACGATTATGTGAAGAAGGGAAATGCACGATCAAGGAACAGGGTATTTATAGTACATCGTCTGGACAGAGAAACTTCAGGTATTTTAATTTTTGCTAAAAACGAAAAAGTTAAACGTTATTTGCAGAACGAATGGGGATCATTTGATAAGACATACTTTGCTGTTGTACATGGTAAATTACGAGAAAAAGAAGGGATGATTACCTCTTATCTGGTAGAAAACAAGGCGCATAGAATGTACTCCGTAAAGGACGCTGAAAAAGGAAAGTTTTCTAAAACAGGCTACAAAGTAGTTAAAGAGTCGAGTAAATTTAGCTTGCTCGAAATCTACCTTTTTACAGGTAGAAAAAACCAAATTCGAATTCATTTCTCTGAAAAGGGACATCCTGTAGTAGGAGACAAAATGTATGGACAAATAGATAAAGGAATAAAAAGACTAGCCCTTCATGCTGCTTCACTCACAATATTGCATCCGTTTACAAAGGAAAAAATGATTTTTAAGACAGAGCTTCCTCGATATTTTAAAACTCTCGTTAATAATTAATTCCAGTATAGATATTAAAAGGATTGAGAAGGTTATTTACTGGGCAGTTTGTGTTTAATTCAAGAAATGAAAAAAAGATTTCTAATTTTAAATATAAAAAACAGCCTGTAACAAAAGTATAAAATCAATGCGAAGCACTACTTTTATACCTGACCGTTAGGCACAATTTAAAGACAATCGTCAATGAAAATTTACATCACAATATTACTATCAATATTCACACTTTCTTGCAATGCTCAGAACGAAGCAAAATACTTAACCAAAAGCGAAATTGAAAGTGATTTGGCATTTCTTGATAACATCCTTCAAAATAAATCATCTTATCAAGGACTAAACGGTTATGATTATAAAAAAGATTTCGAATGATGAGTCTCACTATGTTAGGAAGCATATGGATTATGATGTGAGTGATATTAAAAAACTCATAATGTTCTTGATTACTGATTTGGATAGGGAGTATCAGAAGAAAAAATATATTGAGGGTATTAATCCAAAATAATTATGGAGGAAGTAATAAGACAGTTCATAGAGGCTCTTGAGACAAGAAGATATGTCCACGTAAGATTTCTTGATAGTGGAAGAGTTTTTATTTTAGCACCGCATATTGTAGCCAATGATGTGTTATTAGATCAACATATCTGTCAGGCATGGATTCAAGAGCCTGAAGATAGTGCTGGGTGGAAGGCCTTTCAAATTACAAATAATCATGAATTTGTCGAGTTTGGAGAGAGGTTTGAAGTAAGACAAGATTACATTAAAATGGAAGCTTTAAATGTAGCAACATTAAACTTATTGGCTGAGATAATCCTCCCGTTCTCATGACCTCTAAGCCTTCTACCCCCTCCAGCGATACTGTACACCACTAAAGAAAGATCGTTGATTGTAGGCTCTCTAAATAGCCTTATATTCGATTTATTTATATACATTAACACGCTGGTAACCAGTTGATTATCTGAAAATGTATGAGCAAAGTAATATCAATGCACACATCAGTAGAGTATCAAGAACATCTAGCCGATATAAAAAGAACCTTAAAGAAAATGGAGAGTAAACTTTTTGTTCATGCAGCTAACTTATGTAGTTGTTCTGGATGGCGAAATTGGTATGATAGCATGGAAGTGGGAGAGGAATTTGAATTTGACACAGACATGTTAAGTGAGGGAGATAAGAATGCAGCCTTGTTGGTGGAGATGATGGAGCATCTACATCACCTCCGTAAGGAATTAAAGTAGAATTTCACTCTGGTTAGAAAGCTTAGTAACTTAGTACTAGATTGGTTAATACCAATAGAAATACGACATGTAAAAGTAAACTGTATGGTAAACCGTTTGTGAAGACTTAAAGATACACAGCTGTAAGTGATTGATTATCAAAAAGAAATCTAAGGAAACATAACCTGCGGCCCTCCCGCCAAGGCGGGGTGCGCTAACCGGACTGCGCTACGCCCCGAATAAACTATAATATGTACTGCGGAGAGAGGGGGATTAACTTCGTTGATCCCTTTTTGGGGACCTGCAAAGAATTAAATCTTTGATGCTTCGCATCGGATTTGCTCTCTCCACCTGATTATAAGCAAGCTCAAATCAGGTTCCCCCCAAATCTGTTCTTTTACATCGATTTTATTCTTTGCGGAGAGAGGGGGATTCGAACCCCCGGTACCCGGTAAAAGGTACGGCAGTTTAGCAAACTGCTGGTTTCAGCCACTCACCCACCTCTCCGATTGAAAGGGATTGCAAATATAGAATAAGTATTTTTGCACAACAATACAGGCATCAACATTTTTGATCATTACTGCAAACCGTTAACTACCTATCCAAATTATATTGAAATCGAATGTTGATGTTATCATATTTTCAACTGAATTATCCTTTATCAGACTGCTTATTATAACTAATGTCAGGTACCTGTTTTTACGTTATTGATTCTGACCTCTGTAATCATTTAAATAAAAATTTGAGTCTATTTTCTTAGTTTTTATCAGGATTTATTCTCTACTGCTTAATTCCTTTTTACTTTTGTTTACAATATTAGTTGGCTCCCGAAATTAACATAACATTGTATTTTAAAACAATAACCTATCTGTTTCCTCTGGTTTTATTACTGTCGTGTAATGAGGACATTGCCGTAAATCCGGATAATGAACTGATCGGTACCTGGATTGAAAAAGGAGCAGATATTAAACAATACAACGGCTTTATTATCGAAAGAGATTCAATTTATGCGATCTGGCATTATGGAAAGAACGAATCCAATCAAGCCGAATACTATGTATGGGCAAAAGGAACCTATTTCGCAATACAAGATACCGTGGCCAATAATAACTTATTTTCATTTGCTATGAACCGGTTAAACAGTCCTGCTAATTATGAAGAAACTTATAATTATACCATTGGCAAGAACACACTTACACTAACATCTTCTGCACATTATGTACCTCGTATTCTGCGAAAATCAGAAATTGTGCTTGTACAAGTGAACAATAGCAGGTGACCATGTGTCTAACGCAGGGGTCATGAAGATTTAACCCGGAATTACCATTCCTCATGTATCTATACTCATATTTATACCCCTTCCTTATATTTGCTTCGCTATATTTTAATGCTGATATGTGCTAATGACCTGGTATTCTGTCCTATCGGTTACCGAAATTGTATTTATCCTTCTTTTTATACTGCTATATCTGGCATACATAATTCGGATAATCCGGATTTCCAAAAAATTAAATACTACTTATGGGAAACTCTTTGTAAAAGTTTTCCTTCGGTCTGGCTATTTTTTATTACTTATTGTAGCACTGCTGGGGCCCTCTTTTGGGGAAGCTACCAAAGAAATAAGATCTGTGGGTAAAGATATTATGATTGCCGTCGACCTTTCCGAATCGATGAACGCCCACGATATACAGCCTACACGGCTTGAAAAAGTAAAATTCGAATTAAAAAATATTGTAGAAGCATTTAATGCAGACCGGATCGGACTTATTATTTTTTCTTCAGAAGCCTTTATGCAATGTCCGCTCACGTATGATCAAAATGCACTTTTCCTTTTTATTGAAACACTTCATACAGGCCTGGTACCAAAAACAGGAACGGACCTGGCCCCTGCAATCGGATTATGTCTCGAAAAACTCCATGACAACGAAGGATCGTCGTTGGGGCAAACATCAAAAGTAATCATTCTGATAAGTGATGGAGAAGATTTTGGTGACGAAACTGGCGAAATGGTTGAAGAAGTGAAAAAAAGAGATATAAGGATGTACACCTTAGGTGTAGGCACAACACAAGGGAGCAAAATCCGCATTCATAATGGATTTAAAAAAGACAATAATGGGAAGGAAGTGATTACAAAACTCAATTCAAAAAGCCTGAAATTGCTCGCATCAAAAACGGGTGGAAAATATTTTGAAATAAATGCAACAAGTAGTGACATTTCACGGTTAATAAATACCATACATAATATTGAAGGTGAGCTGCGAGGGACACGCCGGGTAGATGTTAGTGCAAATAAGTATTTCTATTTTCTTGCTGCAGCCTTTTTATTACTTTTGCTTGACGGCTTAGTCCATTTCAAAATTTTAAAACTTTGACATATTACTGAATTGACAATGAAACTTATTCTTGTTTTTTTATTAGTCCTTGCGCCGCTGTTGGAGGTGAATAAAATTGCAAAAATCAATGCCCATAAAAAGGAAGCGAAAGAAGCATTTCTGGCAGAAGATTTCGAAAAAGCAGCTTACCACTACCGTTTTCTTATTGATTCGCTTGGGGTAACAGAAGGTGAAGTTCTCCTGAACCTCGCAAATTCACTTTACAAAATTCAGGACACAACATCTGCAAAAAATATTTACCATGAGATACTGTCAAAAAGTTCCTCACGGGAACTTAAATCTATTGCACACCAGCAACTTGGTACGATTGATTTTAATCTAAAAAAATACAAAGAATCATTGAACTATTACAAAAATGCATTGAAGCAAAATCCTGGAAATGAGGATGCAAGATATAACTACGAACTACTAAAGAAGATCCTGGAAGAACAAGAGAAAAACCAGGAGCAACAACAGAACCAGAAAAACAAAGACGAACAAAATCAGGATCAGCAAAACAAAGACCAGCAAAATAAGGATCAGCAAAATAAGGAAAATCAGGAGCAGGAAGATCAGGATCAGCAGGAAAATCAACAGCAGCAAGAGGGAGAGGAACAGGAACAGGACGAAAGCAAAAACCAGGAGCAGGAACAGAAGGAAGGTGAAGAAAACGATGAAAATCCCGAAGACAAGAAACCAACAACAGCGGAGAAACTGGAAGAAATGAATATAAGTGAAGAAAAAGCCCGGATGATCCTGGAAGCCATGAAAAACAAGGAAATTCAATATATCCAACAGAACAAGCGAAAGGCAACAAAACCTAAAAAAAGTGGAAAACCCGACTGGTAATAACCAGTATCCTACAAAATATAAAAATAGAGGCACATATGAATGAAGTATATATCATTTCAATTGCGAGAACACCGATAGGTAGTTTTGGCGGAAGTCTTGCAGGATTTACTGCTGTGGAATTAGGTACGCTGGCTATCAAAGGTGCAATGGAAAAAGCAGGCATCGGACCTGATAAAGTAGAAGAAGTATATATGGGCATTGTGGTTTCAGCAAATCTCGGACAAGGACCTACCCGACAAGCGGCAGTTGGAGCATCTATTGGTTACAGTGTGCCATGTACGACGATTAACAAAGTTTGTGCCTCAGGAATGAAAGCAACGATGATCGGTGCACAGTCTATCATGCTTGGGCAGGCCGACATTATTGTAACAGGCGGAATGGAAAGCATGTCAAATATTCCATACTATATTCCAAATGCACGTTATGGTTATAAATTCGGAAATGGAGAAATCGTGGATGGCCTTGCAAAAGACGGACTATGGGAAGTTTATTATGATTTCCCAATGGGAAACTGCGCCGACAATACGGCTAAAGAAATGAACATCACACGAGAAATGCAAGATGAGTATGCCATATCTTCCTATAAAAGAGTAGCTGAAGCCACCCAGTCGGGATATTTCAATAGTGAAATCATTCCGGTAGAAATTCCACAAAGGAAAGGTGATCCGGTAATTATGACTGAAGACGAAGAATATAAAAATGTTAATTTTGAAAAAATACCCACGCTCAAACCGGCATTTTCGAAAGAAGGGACCGCCACGGCAGCTAATTCTTCCACTATAAACGACGGAGCCGCAGCCCTTGTGCTCATGAGTAAGAAAAAAATGGAAGAACTTGGTATAACTCCACAAGCCCGGATCAGAGGGTTTGCTGATGCTGCACAGGATCCGATCTGGTTCACAACCACTCCGTCAATTGCCATTCCCAAAGCGATGAAAAATGCTGGAATAAGCAAAGAAGACATTGATTATTATGAAATTAACGAGGCGTTTTCAACGGTAGCTATCGCCAACAATATGGAGTTAGGCATTGACCATGAAATCGCTAATGTATTTGGAGGTGCAGTAGCTCTCGGCCATCCGCTTGGTGCCAGCGGGGCACGGATCATAGGTACCCTAAATAGCGTATTAACGCACAACCAAAAAAATATAGGTGTAGCCGGTATTTGCAACGGAGGCGGTGGCGCCTCTGCCATAGTAATTGAAAAAGTATAGAATGCATAACATTAACCGGTTGTCCGGTCAATATTTTTACCTGATCTTCAGTTATTTTAAACAGCATACGGTATGAAACAAAACGTATTAACTGTCACCATGGTGATTTCGTTGTTGATGACACCTGGCATTTCATTGGGACAGAAGGAATTGAAGACTTATTATGATGTTGAGCAAATGCAGCTTAAAGAAGTATACCATGTGAAAGATAATGGTGGTGTTCGCGATGGGGAATACATAAAATATTATTTCGATGGGAATGTTCTTATAAATGGACAATACAAAGACGGACTGAAGTCTGGGTTTTGGGAGTATTTTCATACTAACGGACGACGATCAGCTATGGGAAATTTCAGAAATGATACGCTCACCAGGCACTGGATATATTTTCACCGAAATGGCAAGGTAAGCACGGAAGGAGATTTCGAAAACGGACTGAAACAAGGTATATGGGTCGCCTACAACGCATCCGGAAAAAAAACCGGCGAAGGGGAATTTGAAAACGGAAACGGGTATTTTACTAAATATTATGCCAATGGCAGTATTGAAAGAAAATCCTATTTTAAAGCAGGTTTGAAAAACGGCGAAAGCAGGATTTATTATGAAAACGGTACAGTCAAACAAATTGCACAGTTCAGTAATGACTTATCTGAAGATACCTTGAAAGTATATTATCCAAGTGGTAATCTTCAGTCGGTAAGCATTTTTAAAAATGGAATATTGGAAGAGGAAGTAATCCAGTACTATGAAACAGGCGAGTTAAAAGAAATCATGTCATATAAAAATGGCAAAGCCCACGGCAAAAATATTCGGTACGATAAAAATGGTCAAATTCAACTTGAAGCCACCTACAAAAACGGTGTGCTTACCGATACAAAAAGATACGACGACGGTTAACTTAATTCACCACTTAAACGAAGTAAAAGTCTGTACCTGTTTTTATAGTCGCGTACACCGTATAAATTTGTAGTTTGATGAAAGCAATTAAAGAAACCCACTTCGAATTCCCAGGTCAGACAGGTTTTTATCGTGGCAAAGTCAGGGATGTCTATTTTTTTGAAGATAAATTGGCCATGGTGTCAACAGACCGTATATCGGCCTTTGATATTATACTTCCTCACCCCATTCCCTGTAAAGGGCAGGTTCTAAACCAGATAGCAGCCCTCAATCTGAAAGCCACCCGAGATATCGTTTCCAACTGGCTTGAACATGTACCTGACCCAAATGTATCCATCGGCAAAAAATGCGAAACGTATCCTGTAGAAATGGTAATCAGGGGATATCTGGCTGGCCATGCCTGGCGAGAGTACAAAAGCGGGAAAAGAACATTATGCGGTGTACCTCTACCGAACGGATTAAATGAAAACGACCAGCTGCCCGAACCTATTATCACCCCTTCAACCAAAGCCAAGGAGGGACACGATGAAGATATCAGCCGCGAAGAGATCATCTCAAAAGGACTTGTAGATGAAGAGGATTATCTAAAACTCGAAGCCTTTTCTTATCGTTTATTTGAAAGGGGAACTTCGATTGCTGCAAAAAAAGGGTTGATCCTGGTCGATACAAAATATGAATTCGGAAAAAAGGGAAACGAAATTTACGTCATTGACGAAATACATACACCGGATTCAAGCCGTTACTTTTATGCTGACGGGTATAACGAACGGCAGCATTCCGGTGAACGCCAAAAGCAACTTTCAAAAGAATTTGTTAGAGAATGGCTGATATCGTGTGGTTTTCAGGGTCAGGCAGGACAAAAAATGCCTGAAATGTCTGATGGAAAAGTGACGGAAATTTCGGAACGGTATCTGGAATTGTACGAACAATTTACAGGCGAAGTCCTGAAAATGGAAAATTCAAGGCCTATTGATGAAAGAATTCATGATAATATTTTAAATTGGCTTCGAATTAAGAAAACTGATGCTATTATATAATCATATAAAAATAAAGGAGAACTGGAGATGAAGTATTCGGTAAACAAAGAAGAAAAATATACAATTTTACGATTGAATGAAGAAAAGCTGGACACAAACCTTGCTCCTCAGCTAAAATCAGAGTTTGTAACGCTTCATGCTGAAGGAGTAAAAAATATCATCCTCGATATGGCAGAAGTAAAATATACCGATTCATCGGGGTTAAGTGCTTTGCTGGTTGGTAACCGTACCATACAACAGAATGGAGGAATGTTTGTACTGGCTTGCCTGTCAGACCATGTCATGAAACTTATCAAAATCAGTCAACTTGATGGTGTACTCAACATTCTTCCTACTGTACAGGAATCTGTGGATGTAGTATTTATGAGTGAAATGGAAAACGACCTGAATGCAGAAGATTCAGAGAATTAATTTCCGGATTTGACATTCTGTCTTAAAATCCTGGGTTCCGGCTCTTCGGTTCCTGTCTACGGACGACTTCATACTGCACATTTACTCACGATAAACAACACCCGGTATCTTATTGATTGCGGTGAAGGTACCCAGCTGAGCCTGATGAAATACCATTTGAAGCAAAACAGGATCAATGCCATTTTTATAAGTCACTTGCATGGCGATCATTATCTTGGTCTCACCGGGCTAATTTCTTCCATGCATCTTCTCGGAAGGCATAAACCACTGATAATATTTGCTCCACCCGGACTTAGTGAGATTATTAGCATTCAACTTAAATATTCCAATACCGTCATCAGCTTTGACCTCAGACTTATCGTATTGACCGGAAATAGGCTTCACCTCATTCATGAAACACCAACACAAACCGTGCATTCTTTTCCGCTCGACCACAGGGTTCCCTGTTGGGGGTTCATCTTCCGTGAAAAACCTAAATCGAGACGCATTAATAAAGAGAAAATTCCGGAAAAAATTTTGATTCGGGATATTATCAGACTCAAGTCGGGCAAGGACCTTACTGATCATTCGGGACGCGTGATTTACAAAAATAAAGATCTTACTTTCCCGCCAAAAAAATCAAGATCATACGCTTACTGCTCCGATACGGTATATGACCCTCGAATAATTTCTTATATCAACGGTGTGGATTTGCTTTATCACGAATCAACATTTTTGAAAGAAAAGGAGGATATTGCATCCAAAACATATCATACAACCTCAGAGCAAGCGGCTATGATAGCAAAAGCAGCAAATGCTAAAAAACTCATTATAGGACATTATTCGGCACGGTATAAAGATATTTCCGAATTTCGATCAGAGGCCGTTAAAACCTTTGGAGAAACGGAACTTGCATTGGAAGGGAAAACGTTTTGCGTCGAGGAATAACAAATAAAATAATCCTGTATGGCCCGTAATTTACAACTGAATAATAACGGCAAAGACAAAAGGAATACACTGTTCCTGATCCTGGGAGGAATATTCATTACCAATGCAATCCTGGCTGAACTCATCGGTGTCAAGATTTTTTCACTTGAAGCCATTTTAGGTCTTGCACCTGCACAAATAAGTCTATTCAACGGATTTACACTCGATTTTAATCTCACGGCAGGGGCGCTAATCTGGCCTGTAGTATTTATTTCCACCGACATTATCAATGAGTACTTTGGAAAACAAGGTGTTCGTAAAGTAACATTACTGGCTTCGGTGCTCATCGCTTACGCATTTGTGGTTATTTTCGTAGTCACCAGGTTGGCGCCGGCACAATTTTGGCTTGATGTAAACAGTGTCGATCCTGAAGGTAATGCATTTGATATAAATTTCGCTTTCAACACGGTTTTTACCCAAGGTATGGGTATTATTATCGGCTCCTTGACGGCCTTTCTGCTGAGTCAGTTTCTTGATGTTTACATTTTCCAGAAGCTGCGAAAACTCACCGGAAGCAAATATTTGTGGCTCAGAGCTACCGGATCAACATTGATATCGCAGTTACTTGATAGCTTTTTGGTACTCATAATTGCTTTCAATATATTCGGAAAATGGAGTATTGAACAGGTTTTAGCGGTGGGTATTATAAACTATATGTATAAATTTGCAGTTGCAATTGTGCTTACCCCATTGCTGTATGCTGGCCATTACTTAATTGACGGCTATTTGGGAAAAGAGATTGCCGAACAAATGACCAGCGATGCTTCGGACGCTAGTAACGGATTTTTCTAAATGGATAAGATGTGTGACTTATGAAAAGATTGTTTATATACATACTGATATCTTCAGCATTTTCTACTGTTACGTTCGGGCAGAAATATTCAATCAAAATAACTGTTGAAGATTTCTCAGATTCGGTGGCATTCCTCGGCTATCATTTTGCAGACAAGCAGTTTGTACAGGATACCGTACCCGTCGATAACAATCACACTGTGATATTTACAGCAAATACACCCTACAAACCAGGGTTATACTTTTTTTATACGCCAAATGTATATTTTGAATTTATCGTTAACGAACCTGAAATTGTTCTTCAGACAAAAGGAGAAGACTATGTGGCGAACATGCAGGTAATCAAATCGGAAGAAAACCGTATCTTCAAAGAAATGCAATTATATGTAACAGGGAAGCGAAAAACGTATAATAAACTTGCCGCCCGGGCCGATTCGTTAAAAGAAGACAGCCTCGCTTTAAATCAGATACGTAAAAAACTGCAAGACATTGATGTGGACGTGAAAGATTATCAGAATGCGCTGATTATACGATATCCGGATACATTTGTGGCCCGAATGGTAGCGGCAATGCAAAAACCTGATATACCCGACTCGATGATTGGAAATGATACCGAAAAATCACAAATGCGTTATCATTACTACAAAAATCATTATTTTGATGGTGTTGACCTTGCGGATGCAGGTTTGCTGCGGACGCCGATATTTGATCAAAAAATAGTGGAGTTCCTGGATAAAGTAATCATTCAAAACCCTGATTCAATTATACAAGAAATCAATTTCCTGCTGAAAGCAGCTGAGGAAAATGATGAAGTGTATCGTTATATGCTTGTAACTCTTACCAACAAATACGAAACCTCCCCGATTATGGGAATGGATGAGGTTTTCGTGTATATAGTAGAACAATATTACCTTACAGGCACTGCAGATTGGGTGGATGCAGATATGTTGAAAAAGCTTTCGGACCGGATTGCCACCATTAAACCCAACTTTATTGGCAACCAGGCCCCTCCGCTTGTTCTTAACGACACATTACTCACCACAGTGTCGCTTTACGATATCCATGCCGATTACACTATCCTTTACTTCTATGATCCGGACTGCGGCCATTGCAAAAAGAAAACACCGGTTTTATACGAAGCCTACGGAAATCTGCGAAATAAAAACATAGAGGTGCTGGCCATAAATATTACTACAAATACAGAAAGATGGAAGGAGTATATCACAGAAAACGAATTTGACTGGATTAATCTTATGGATTCGTTCAACCGGTCTGATTTCAGGTATTATTATGATGTCCGAACCACACCTACACTCTACATTCTTGATAAGGAAAAGAAAATAATTGCCAAAAAACTGGATACCTCCCAGGTTGAAGAATTTATTAATGCCCGCATGGAGTTTGAAAAAAAACAGGTATCGAAAGACAAATCAGACTGATATCCGGCCTCGGTATTACTTAGCAGGTAATTGCGTACAATTATATGCCTAAGTTATTGATTTTGTGCTGTAGGCATCCTTTCGGGGTTCGCTTTGCCTCATTCTCTAATCTCCTTTTATTTGCAAATCAAAGATTGTATCAGTTTGTAAGGCTGTTTAAAAAGATCAATGAAAAATCCTCCTTCGCAAGTGCCCTTCTAAATGACACCATCGGACGGCACTTCTTTTGAGACAGATCCGATCTGTCCATGCTACATCACCCTATTATTTAATTTTTTCTCCTTTGTATTCGGTAAAGGTTATCCAGTAAAACAGCTGTAGCAATGCCTGCATTTAACGATTCCATACGCCCATCACCTGGAATAGTGATACGATAGTCAGTCAGAGCCGAAATTTCAACGCTGATACCAGTCGATTCGTTACCAACAACAATATACCCCCGCGATTTAAACCTGATCGTATGTATGCTTTCTCCTTCAAGATAAGTTCCGTAGAATGGCCCTTTTTCATTCTCCATAAATTCTTTCAGATTTGTATAATATATATGAACCCGTGTAAATGATCCCATTGTGGCAGCTATCACTTTAGGATTATACAAATCCACACAGTCCGTTGATGCAATCACTTTGCTGATCCCGTACCAGTCACATATCCTTATAATGGTTCCGAAATTTCCGGGGTCATGTATATCATCCAGTATAAGGGCAAATTCATCTTTTCCCGCTGATAATGGTTTGCTTTCACTTATTTTGGCGAGTGCAATTACCGAATTGTTAGTACGAAAGCTTCCTGCATCTGCCAATTGTGTTTCCGTTGCAGTGAAGATTTGGGCATTTAAATTTTTAACCAGGACGCGATTTTTATCAAGAAATGTTGTTGTGGAATATAACGAGTGTAATAAAAAATTAGATTTAAGTAATTCAATTACATTTTTAGCCCCTTCAATAACAAACAATTCTTCTTGTATTCGTATTTTTTTTAGTTTTAATGACTTTATAAATCTTGTGCGGGCTTTGGTCAACATCATTTTCAGATACATTACCTTTTTACTACCGATTTTTGTTTCATTTATTCTGTCTGGATGCTACGGAACTAAATATTTGAAAGATGATGAAAAACTACTCTATAAGCAAAAAATTACAGGAAATGATCGTGTAAAGAGGGATGAATTAAATAAATTTTTCCAGCAAAAACCCAACCGACATATAATGGGAATGTGGGCTATGTATTTATGGTTACACGAAACCGGTAAAAAATCCTTCGAACCGGAAAAGTACAGTTTGAAAATCGAAAAAATAAACCTTAAGTACAATGAAAAATATAGTAAAGTAGAGGGCAATGTGAAAAAGGAAAACCGCGTTGAAAAAAAACGTAGCAAAAAAATAAGAAAAGTAGAAAAAACCATTCGGGAAGGCAATTTGCTGATGCGGTGGGGGGAGCCAATTGTACTACTTGATACCCAAAAAATATCAAAATCAGCCAGCCAAATTCAGCTATACCTCAATTCAAAAGGATATTTCAGATCAGCGACCAATTATGATATTGCATACCATAATAAAAAAGTAAGGGTAACCTATACTATAAACGAAGGCTTACCTTATATTATAGATTCGTTGATCCTGAAAGCAGATAATACTGCACTCCATGCCCTTATCAATGCCTTTGAGGATCAAAGCTTACTACGAAAAGGTGATAGGTATGATCAGATCAAATTATCGGATGAAAACACCCGAATTGAAAATTTGCTCAAAGACAATGGTTATTTCGACTTCCACCGTCGATATATTAACTTCGAAATAGATACGACCAAAGGAAATCACAAAATTGCCATTCGGACTGTAATCAGTGATCCGGGAGAAGGTAAACGACACAGGGTTTTTAAAATAGATTCAATCATTTTTACAACCGACGCAAATGTGAAGAATCTTAGCGAAGAGCGTGATAATTTCAGTTATAATGGCATTACGTACAATTACTACAAGGATATTTATTCATTCCGGGTGATGGACAGAAGAATTTTCTTACGTCCAGGCAATCTTTATAGCAAATCGAATACATTCGAAACACAACGGCAATTAACCAATATGAATATTTTCCGGTTTGTAAATGTAAATTATGACACTACCGGAGGTAGGTTTGTGGCAAATGTATTTGCCAGTCCAAGAAAACGACAGCAATTCACAAGCGAACTAGGTGTAATAGTAACATATGGCTATCCCGGGCCTTTTCTGGATGTTGGATACGTGGTTCGCAATGTTTTTCATGGTCTTGAAAATCTCCAGTTCAACATTCGTGGTGGTATAGAAGGCGTTCCTTCTGCAACAGATTTTACTAAAATACTTGCCACAACCGACGCGGGGTTTAATGTTTCTTTGACATTTCCTCAATTTCTCATACCAGGCGGCCAGGTGGTTAAAAATAAATATGGACGTTTCAACCCAAAAACAAGGATATCAAGTGGTTTTAATCTGAGTGACAGACCAGAATATAACCGTAGGGGCCTCGTGGCTTCTATTGATTATTCTTGGTCAAACGACCAAAAACGTAATTATACCATTTATCTGGCTGACGTGAAGTTTATCAATACAGATTTCAAAGACAGCACTTTTCTTGCCAGACTGGAAGAACTGCAGCGTGAAGGGAACAATCTTATAAACTCTTTTCTCCCATCTTTTGTCAGTAGCACTATTTTTTCAGCAGCATATAATTTCGGAGAATATGGAGTCAAAAACAATTCAGGATCATTTTTAAGGTTTGGTCTTGAAAGTGGTGGTACCTTACTTAATTTGATTGGAGCAGACTTTCTTACAAACCGCAATCTTGAGCATTATAAATACCTGCGCGCCGACATTGATTTCCGCAAACGTACAAACATTTCCTCTTCAACAGTAATTGCATATCGTTTCAACCTTGGTGGCGCCTATGCCTATTCGAAAGAGAGGGTACTACCTTATGAAAAATACTTTTTTTCCGGGGGAGCTACCAGTATCCGTGCATGGCGACCAAGGCGATTAGGGCCAGGTTCATTCACTCCGGTTGGTAACGATGGAAACGTGAGTTATAATCTCGAGCAACCGGGTGAAATTCTATTCGAAACCAGCGTTGAAATCCGGAAGGACATATCAAAAATTCTGGAAGGAGCACTATTTGTTGATGCCGGTAATACCTGGGTGATACGCAACTCAGATAATCGCAAATCCCTTGGCGGAGGACTCAATGATTTTTATTCAGAAATTGCGGTTGGCGCCGGTGCTGGCATCAGGTTTGATTTTACTTTCTTCCTGTTCCGTCTTGACGCCGCGTTTAAGATATATGATCCAGCACGGCAAAAGGGTAACCGGTTTGTTCTTAGCAATGAATTTTTTAACGATCCGGTTAATGCAGCGCAGGGAAATGAATTTCCCCTCATAAATTTTGCTATCGGGTATCCGTTCTGACAATTTGTGAGATAACGAAATCCATTATGCATTCATTACAGAAACTGCAACACACATTCCGTCATACCACTACTTGTGCAGTGGTTGCCACATCAGTATTTCAGAAGTGCTTGGAGCATATGAAAGGTTTTTTCTGCATTTGGAAGCATCTGCTTCTCGAGTTCAATATTTAAAGGTATCGCCGGTAAGCTTACAGCACCCAGTGTTTTAACCGGTGCGTCGAGGTACTCAAAAAGTTCACCGGCGATGCGTCCGGCAACTGACTCGGTAAAAGAATTTAATAACTGCTCTTCAGTAAGTAAAAGTACTCGGCTATGTTTTTTAACACTATCTGTAATGGCGTGCCAATCAATAGGATTTAGTGTACGCAGATCAAGTATTTCAATATTACCATGCAGTTTTTCAGAAGCAGCTTTAGCCCACCACACACCCATACCATAGGTGATCACAACGGCCGACTGCCCCGCATCCACGCACTTTGGTTCTGCATTCTGAACAATATTGGCTTTCCCAAGCGGAATAATGTAATCTTCATCCGGTTCGATGGTTTTGGCACCATCGGTACCAGGCACCTTTGACCAGTACAATCCTTTGTGTTCGAAACAAATCACAGGGTTTGGGTCCATAAAAGCGGCTTTCATAAGTCCTTTCATATCAGCGGCATTCGAAGGGTAAATCACTTTAATTCCGCGAATTGTCAGCACTGCAGATTCGATACTGCCGCTGTGATAGGGGCCTCCACCTCCATATGCGCCAATGGGTATCCGAATTAAGGACTGAATGGGAAATTTTCCATTTGTAAGGTAGCAACTTTTCGATAGCTCTTGTACCAATTGGTTTATGCCCGGCCAGATGTAGTCTGCAAACTGGATTTCTACAATCGGCTTTGCTCCTACTGCCGACATCCCTGCTGTAGAACCTATTATGTAAGCCTCCAAAATTGGGGTATTTGAAACTCTATCTTCCCCATGTTTGGCCGCTAGTGTAGCAGCCTCGCGGAACACACCCCCAAGTCTTTTGCCTACATCCTGTCCATAAAACAGACTTTCAGGATATTTCTTTAATATTTCATCCACAGCGTGCAGGGCTGCATCAACCATCACAACTTTTTCACCTCCCGCAGGCTCGCGGTTACCTTTTTCTTCAGTTACCGGGGTGGGTGCAAATTCATGCGAATTAAAATCACTGATATCAGGATCCTCTGAATGAAGCGCTTTCAGATATTCTTTCTCCACAAAATCTGAAACTTCTTTTTGGATCTTTGTGAAATCTTCTTTTGTAAATCCCACATCTAACAGCAGGTTTTCAAGTTTCAAAACAGGATCATCCTTAGCGTGCTTTTTCAGATCTTTTTCACTTCTGTACCATTCTTTGCGAACTCCGGAAGTATGATGACCCAGTAAAGGGACCTTGGCATGTATAAGCACTGGAGCCCTCTCAGAGCGTGTATAGGCTATTGCTTTTTTTATGCCGAGGTAGCTGTCTTCAAAATCAGATCCGTCAACCCGAATTCGTTTCAGTCCTTTAAAGCCTGCCGCATACTCATAAGCATCCATTGCATGCATTTCGTTGCTCGATACAGATATGCCCCAATCGTTGTCCTGCACCAAGTAAATGATTGGTAGTTTGATCAGAACAGCCATCTGAAAGGCCTCTGCAACCTCTCCCTCAGTTATCGATCCATCGCCCAGCGAGCAAAGTACAATGGGTTTGTTTTTGTCACCCAAACCCTGACTTTCAAGATATTGAATAGCATGGGCCATGCCTGTAGCTGGTATCGCCTGCATACCTGTTGCGCTGCTTTGATGCGGTATGGTCGGGAACCCCTTTTTCTTTAGAGCCGGGTGTCCGTAATAACTACGTCCTCCCGTAAATGGATCATTCTTTTTAGCCATAAGCTGCATCATCAGCTCATGAGGTTGCAATCTCAGGCCAAGTAGAATTGAGTCGTCACGGTAATATAAAGACGCATAATCGAACGGCTTTAGCTGTAGCCCTGCAGCTAATTGAATGGCTTCATGCCCTCTTGAAGTGCTGTGTACATACTTACTGCAAATGTCTCTATGTTCATCATATGTATCAGACATGCGTTTAGCCGTACACATAAGCCTGTACGCCTTCAATAAAATATTTTTATCTATTTTAATTTTATTAACCTTGATATCTGCTTCCTGATTCATACAAAACAACGGTTTTTTTGTATCTAAGTTATATAATTACGCTGATTTTATGGATAAATATGAATGTATTATTTTTATAAATTCCACTAAAATATTTTATAGATTTACCCGGAATATCTGATACATTATTTTGATAGAGTTTCTCGATTCGCTGGACAAAGAATTGTTTTTGTTTTTAAACGGTTTTCACTTCTCTTTCATGGACCAGGTTATGTTCAGGCTTACGAACCAGATCACATGGATACCGTTTTTCCTTTTCGTTATTTTCATACTTATTAAATATTATAAATGGGAAACACTGTGGATTCTTTTGTCTGTGGTCATTTTAATCACGTTATCCGACCAGTTAGTTTCGGGATTCATGAAGCCATTTTTTGAACGGCTTCGCCCTTCGCATTCACCCGATCTGACTGCAATAGTGCATACTGTAAACGGGTATAAAGGAGGATTGTATGGATTTGCTTCTTCACATGCTGCTAATTCTTTCGGATTAGCCATGTTTTTATGGAGGGTAACACGGGATAACATAAAATGGATTTGGATAATGTTTGTATGGGCCCTACTGTTTAGCTACACGAGAATATATCTGGGTGTACACTATCCGGGTGATATAATTTCAGGAGGATTATTGGGAGCAGGATTCGGATACCTGATGGCGCTACTATATGCCGTTTTAAGACACAACAGGTTGCGCAAACACATCAGCATTTGACAAGCCGTTTGACATACTTTCCAATTATATCAAACTCAAGATTTACTGTGTCACCTGCTTTCAGTTTGCTGAAATTCGTATTCTCAAAAGTATGAGGGATAATAGCCACTGTAAATCCAGTTTTGGTCACATTGTAACAAGTAAGGCTTATTCCATCTACGGTTATACTTCCTTTTTCAATAACCAGACCTTCTGACGCATCCTTATATTCAAAATCTATCACCCAACTCCCGTCAGCTTCTGTAATTCTGGTACAAAATGCAGTTTGATCCACGTGTCCCTGTACAATATGGCCATCAAACCTTCCATTGCTGAGCATTGCTCGTTCCAGATTTAAGGAGTCTCCGGGAGTCAGATTTCCCAGGTTCGACTTCTTCAGTGTTTCGTCTACCGCTGTCACAAAATGATTCCCGCCCTTAACCTGCGTAACTGTCAAGCATACGCCGTTATGGTTCAGGCTCTGATCTTTTTTTATTTCAATTGAAATACTGCTGTTGATTTCAAAAATCCGGTTTGTACCACTGGAGGTAACTGAAACAACACGACCGACACTTTCTATTATACCTGTAAACATAGGACTAAATATCAAAATTGTTAACAGAATTGAAAGTTAATCAATTCACTAAAATTCAATCAGTAAAAGTTCATCTTTCCATGATATATCTTACTATTTTAGCTTTATAATTATAGCAGATTGATACCCCAGGAAGACACATACAAACATAAAGGAAAACGGAATGCACTCGTAAGAACCATAAAGTCAAAAGGAATCACAGAAGAAGGAGTACTTAAAGCCATCGGATCCGTGCCAAGGCATTATTTTTTTGATCCTGCATTTCTCGAACATGCATATCAGGATAAAGCATTTCCCATTGGTCAGGGACAGACCATATCACAACCCTATACAGTTGCATTTCAAACAGAATTGCTTCACATCCAACCGGGGGATAAGGTGCTGGAAATAGGCACAGGTTCTGGATATCAGGCGTGCATTTTGTTAGAAATGGGTGCAAAAATGTTTACTATAGAACTTAATAAGGTGTTGTTCAACAAAGCACGCAAGTTTCTTCCTGTTATGGGCTATAAGCCTTTTTTCTCGCATGGTGATGGATCCAAAGGATGGCCCAGCCAAGCTCCATTTGACAAAATTCTGGTAACGGCAGGCGCACCAAAAATTCCACAGAATCTAATTGACCAGCTAAAAATTGGTGGTATCCTTGTTATACCAGTTGGAAACCGACAAAGGCAGGTAATGATCAGACTTACAAAGGAAAGGGACCATAAGGTTAAAAAGGAGGAATTTAATTATTTCGCTTTTGTACCTTTACTTGGCGAAAAAGGCTGGAAGTAAACAATACGATATACGTAAATATGGCCAGAAAGAAAAAATTTGTGAAAGAGTCGAATGTGATTATGACAGAGTTGGTATTACCCAACGATACAAACACCCTTAATAATCTGATGGGCGGACGCCTGATGCACTGGATGGATGTGGCGGCAGCAATATCAGCTCAAAAACATTCGAACAGAATAGTTGTAACTGCCTCCGTAGATAACATCTCGTTTGACAAACCCTTATTTCTCGGAAACGTAGTTACGATTCGCGCACAGGTAACTAGGGCATTTAGCAGTTCCATGGAAGTTTTTATAAAGGTGTTTGCTGAAGATATTCCAGCTAATAAAAAGGAAACTACACATTCTGCTTTTTTTACCTTTGTTGCCGTAGATCAGAGTAGAAGACCCATCAATGTACCGGAAGCCGTACCAGAAACCGACCTGGAGAAGGAATTGTATAAAGGAGCGCTCAGGCGACGTCAGCTCAGGCTTGTGCTGGCCAAACGAATGAAACCTGAGCACGCCACCGAACTGAAATCACTCTTTTTAATTGAAGACTAATAAATCTGCCCAATGCAAATCGTAGATGATCCCGAATTCCTCAGACGATTTATTGACCAGGACGTCTATGTTATTTCTGAAAATAAAGTGAATGTAATTGAAAGTAAGAATGCAGAAAATGCTGCCGTTTTACCATTTCTTAAATATAAAGGAAATAATACGGTTGGCGTTGCAGTATGTATCAGTGAAAACAGTACAGATGAGGAAAAAAAACTACTGGCAGACATTCTGAAGTCTGTAAAATTAAGTGTCAATGAAATTGCGTTATTTGAAATAGGAGACGAAATCAAATCTCTTGAATTTCCTGATAATACCAGTTTTAGAATCCTGATTTCATTCGGAATCACATCGGTTAATTCAGTATTTCTGAATATAAAAACGAGGTATTCACCTACTACTGTAGAAACCTGCAGAGTACTTATTTCTGATTCTCTAACCTTATTGGTGAAGAAAGTAGATCTTAAAAAGAAGCTCTGGACAGCCCTGAAAAGCATGTTCTGAGCTGGAATATCCACATCCCTAGCAGATTTAATTCCACACATCTATTCTTAAAAAAATCTTTTTGTCAATTTTATCAGTATCTCTATATTCTATTTCCTGTTACACATTAATGCCATATTTATAAAACACAGTGAATATTCATTTTAAAAATACACTTACACCTGCAATTGGTTTGATCTCATTTGCATTTATCGGATTTAATCTCATGTATCCGGGAGGACAAGGATTCATTCTCGAATTTGGTGGCTGGCAATTAGGTCCTCCGCCAGACTATAATTCGTTGAGTTATGCTGGCGGATACACCTACTGGACAGACTTTTTATTCCAGGCAATGTTTGCTGCCACAGCAGCTACCATCGTATCAGGTGCGGTTGCAGAACGTGACAGGTTTTAGAAAAAATCTGCCAGGTTCTTTTCAAAGATAATTGTCCGACAATTGTTGCCTGCAATTAATTTTATCACCTGTGACATGAATTACCAATTGCCGGCATTCTGAATTCGTTAAAAACAGCAATTCAGGAACTAATGAATCAAATTTCTCACCGGGCCTTTATTCTCCGAAAATCTCAGCCAATTTCTGATGCAGTGCATCTCCACGGAGGTTTTTTGCAATAATAACCCCTTTTTGATCAAGTAGAAAAGAAGCCGGAATGCCGGATACATTGTAAATCCTTGCTCCTTCTGACTTCCACCCTTTCAGATCGGAAACATGTATCCATATCAAGTTGTCATCGTTTATGGCCTTCAGCCATTTTTCCTTTGTCCTATCAAGCGATACACCGAAAATCTCAAATCCCATGTCTCGATATTGGTTATATGCCTTCACCACATTTGGATTTTCAATGCGGCACGGTTTACACCATTCTGCCCAGAAATCCACCATAACATACTTGCCTTTTAATGATGAAAGTTTCACGATTTTGCCATCAGGACCTGGCAAAGCAATTTCCGGAGCAGGCTGACCAATGCTCACCTTCCGTAAAAGCTCCACTTCAGCAGCCAAGTTAATTATATTCGGCTCCATTGGATAGACTGCAGTTAGATTTTCTGAAATACGTGCTACAAATTCAAAGTTCTTGTCTTTATCAATATAGTTTAGGGCCTGAAGAACCGCAAGCGAGGTGCCCATTTTCTCGATTTGTTCTTTAACAGCTTTTTCCTTATGTACCTGCAAATCAAGATACGCTTCCTTTGCTTCTGATGCCAGAGATTCGTTTTTCGACTGTTTGGCTTTCATAAATTCCTGATTGATCTGGTTTTCTCTCGAAACGTAATTCACTTGAAGAAACTTATTCAGGTCGCGCAATTGCTGGATCTCAGTGGAACCCTTTATATCTGTAAATCCGGTAGCACTGTTGCCATCTGCGATAATTTCCAGATCATCATTATTTAATATAAGAGTCAGCAACTGTATTTCGTATATATTCAGGCGGAAGTAACCAGGCGATTCCAGCGCTACAAAATGTCGGAAGGTATTGTCCGGTTTTAGTGTGATGGTGTCATACGGTTCAACTTCCCTTCCATTGACTTTTTCAAGAATAATTAATCCATTCTGGGGATAGTTTATTTTACCGCTTAAGGTGATACCTTTATCCTCTTCGATCTGTTTTGATTGAGAATCACAACCTTGAACAAAAACTGTTACAACAAAAGCTACAGCTATCCGTACATATGCTTTTACTATTTCATTCATCTTTTATCAGATATCAGATTTCAAGTTCCAAAATTACGTATTCTTTAACGCATCAAGTAGCATTTGTTTTGCTTTTTTCGGGTCTGATAGGTCTTTTGTTTTTTTCATTATCTTTCCCATAAACATTCCCAGTAGCTTCTGTTTTCCATTCCTTAACATTTCTGTTTCCTTTGGATATTCTTCAATCACCTCTTTAACAGCTTTTACAAGCTCCTCCTCCTGTTCGGAAAATAAATGCATCTTTTCTGCTAATTTCACTATATCGCTTTCGGGAGTATCAAGCAATGCGGGAAAAAGTTTTCTGGAAGCAACTGAATAGCTCAATTTACCGGATTCAATAAAACTAATTATTCCGGCAATTTGTTTCGGTACGAGTCTAAATTCTTCTATCTGAATTTTCCTTGAATTTAAAACCGTCAAAACCGGTCCCATTACCCAGTTGGCAGCCGATTTATAATTTCTGCATTCGATTGCTACAGATTCGAAGAATATTGCCAAACTGTCCGAACTTGTAAGTACCGAAGCATCGTAAACCGATAACCCAAATTCTGTTCTGAATCTTTGCTCTTTTTCAATTGGCAACTCCGGCATTTTGTTGCCTATACTTTCCAACCATTCGGTAGTTAATAAAACAGGCGGAAGATCCGGGTCAGGGAAATACCTGTAATCTGTAAGTGTTTCTTTCGCACGCATTGTCGAAGTGTTGTCAGATGAAGGATTGTATGTACGGGTTTCAGAAATAACCTCCTTCCCATTCTGCTTCAGAATTATTTGTCTTTTAATTTCTGACACAATGGCTTTTCGTACATTATTCAGTGAGTTCATGTTTTTAATTTCCACCTTCTGTCCCAGCTGAGCATCTCCTATGCGTCGTATCGAAATATTGGCATCACACCGCATTGAGCCTTCTTCCATATTTCCGTCACTGATGCCAAGACAACGTACAAGCCTCCGTATTTCGTATAAAAATGCATATGCCTCGTCGCCTGAATGGAGAACCGGTTCAGTAACAATCTCAATTAGTGCAGTTCCTGCACGGTTAAAATCAATAAGTGTTCCATTTTTCGAGCTGTCGTGCATTAATTTTCCGGCATCTTCTTCAAGGTGAATCCGATTTAACGCTATTCGTTTATCTGAATGATTTGACCGGATATGAATGTTGCCTCCTTTACAAATCGGGATTCGATCCTGGGTGATCTGATACCCCTTCGGAAGATCGGGATAAAAATAATTTTTCCTGTCAAATAAAACTTCCGGGGCAATTTGCGAATGGCAGGCCAGCCCCATTTTTACAGCATATTCAATCGCTTTTTTATTAACCCTCGGCAGTGTACCCGGATAACCAAGTGATATCTCACTGATAAGCGTATTTGGCTCCTGCCCATAATCATTGATATCGCTGGAAAATATCTTTGTGTTCAGCTGTAGCCTTACATGTACCTCCAGACCGATAATGGATTCAAACCGTGTATCAGCTACCTTCATTTACCACGTAGTCCTTTGCTTTTTCAAGTGCACTATCCAGTCCGTTTATGTCCTTGCCGCCTGCTGTTGCAAAAAACGGCTGACCTCCTCCTCCTCCCTTGATTTCACGCGCCAATTCGCGCACGATTTTTCCAGCATGCATTCCCTTGCGGCTCACCAACGAGTCAGATATCATAACAGTGATCAGTGGTTTATCATTAACAACAGCGCCAAGTACCATAAATAAGTTTTCAACCTGGTTTTTAAGCTGAAAAGCAATGTTTTTGATTTCGGTCGAATCACTTATGTTCACCCTTTGGATGATCACGGAAGTACCATTTTTATTTTTAATGTTTCTGAGAAGTTCCTGTTTTACAGCACTGGACTGCTTTTGATGCAATAACTCAAGTTCAGCTTCGAGCTTCCTGTTTTCATTCTTTAGATTTTCAATGGCTGACGGAAGGTGTTTCGGATCGTTAAGCATTGTCTTTACTTCTCTAATAGTACCTTCCAGATCGTACACATATTTTTCGGCTGCTACCGCAGTTAATGCTTCAATCCTTCGTACTGAAGAGGCAATGGAACTTTCACTGACAATTTTAAAAAAGCCGATATGGCCAGTATGCGAAACGTGGGTGCCGCCGCAAAGCTCGATCGAAAATTTCTTATCAAAAATAATCATCCTTACTTTTTCTCCGTATTTTTCACCAAAAAGCGCCATCGCTCCCATTTTTTTTGCTTCTTTCAGTGGAACATCACGTTTTTCACCGATTGGAATATTTTCTCTTATCTTATTGTTCACAATCTCTTCTACTTTTTGTAGCTCCTCATCTGTCATTTTGGTGAAATGTGAAAAATCAAAACGGAGAAGTTTATGATTGACCAGCGAGCCGCGTTGTTCTACGTGTGATCCGAGAACCTCCCGGAGGGCTGCATGCATCAGATGGGTTGCGCTGTGATTGTTCATAATAAGCAATCGGTTTCCTTTGTTGACCTTTGCTGTAAACGTACTATTTATCTTATCCGGAACTTTTTCAGCATAATGAATGATAAGGTTGTGCTCCTTTTTAGTATCAAATATCCGGATCTTTTCATCCTCATTTTGAATATAACCAGTATCTCCCACTTGTCCGCCGCTTTCAGCATAAAACGGTGTTTTGTCAAGTACAATCTGAACAATTTTCCGGTTTTTATCCTTCACATGGCGATATTTTATGATTTTCGATTCAACCTCAAGATGCTGATAACCAACGAATTCAACTGATTTTTTACCTTTTAGTTCAATCCAGTCGCCCGTCTCAACCATTGCATCCGTACGCGAACGTTTTTTCTGTTTTTGAAGACATCTATTGAACTGTGTCTCCCATTTTTCAGATACTTTTTTCTCAAATCCACGCTCACGCAATATAAGCATAGTCAGATCTTTGGGAAATCCATAGGTGTCGTACAACTTGAATAATGTTTCACCAGTAATCTCAAATTCATCTTCCTTTCTTTTGCTGCTTAAAAATGTATCGATCATACGCAACCCTTTTTCAAGCGTTTTAAGAAAAGCCTGCTCTTCTTCTTTTATCACTCTTTTTACATGTTCCTGCTGCGCCTTGAGTTCGGGAAATACATTGATAAACTGTTTGGTCAGCAATGGTACGATCCGGTATAGAAACGGTTCGTTAAAATTCAGATACGAAAATCCATACCTGACCGCCCTGCGCAGAATACGCCGGATCACATATCCTGCGCCGGTATTGGAGGGCAACTGTCCGTCGGTAATAGCGAAAGAAACTGCCCGGATATGATCTACCACAACCCGCAACGCAATATCGGTTTCTTCCAACTCACCGTATGTAACACCCGCATGGTTTCCCACAAACCGGATCAAAGGCTGAAACAAATCCGTATCATAATTTGAGGTTTTATGTTGGATGGCCATCGTAAGCCTTTCGAGGCCCATACCTGTATCTACATGCTTTTGAGGTAAATTTTCAAGTATTCCTTTACTTGTCCGGTTAAATTGAATAAAAACAAGATTCCAGATTTCAATTACAAGCGGATGATCTTTATTAACCAGTTCAAACCCAGGTGTTTTGCGGATCTCTTCCGCTGTACGAAGGTCAATATGTATTTCAGAACATGGACCGCATGGCCCTGTTTCGCCCATTTCCCAGAAATTATCCTTTTTGCCGAATGAAATGATGCGGTTATCAGGAAGAATTTTTCGCCATAAATTTAACGATTCCTCATCCGGCTGCAACTCTTCTGTCTTATCACCTCCGAATACAGTGGCGTATAAACGATCTTCAGGAAGTTTATATTCAGATACCAGTAATTCCCAAGCCCAATTTATTGTTTCTTTCTTAAAATAATTTCCAAACGACCAGTTGCCAAGCATTTCAAACATAGTATGATGGTAAGTATCAATTCCAACTTCCTCTAGGTCATTATGTTTGCCGGACACGCGCAAACACTTTTGGGTATCGGCAATGCGGTTGTATTTACTCTTGATATTTCCTAAAAAAAAGTCTTTAAACTGATTCATCCCGGCATTTGTAAACATAAGTGTCGGGTCGTCTTTAACCACCAAAGGAGCGGAAGAAACAATTTCGTGTTTCTTTGATTTAAAAAATTCTAAAAACCGGTTTCTTACCTCCTCAGACTTCATATATCATTACTTATAAAATTAATACAATAATTAATGTGTTTTACACAATTATAATATCAAATTTGCATGTGAGTTAGCTAACTATTGTTACTTTTGTGCGTTTTTTAAGATATACAAAATTAGGACATTTATTTTTTAAGACCTTGATATGGCGCGTATAAAGTACTACTACGATACAGAGACTTGCAAATATGAGAGAGTAAAGGTATCAAAGTGGGATATCATACTTAATTTATTAGGGTTTTTTACTGTTTCTCTACTATTGGCCGTAGGGTTGGTATTTGTTTTTAACAAGTATTTTGAGTCACCTAATGAAATGATGTTAAGAAAGGAGAATGATGAGTTAACACTTCATTACAACATTCTTGGCAAGGAGATGACTTATGTAAAAGAGATGCTTACTGCGCTTCAGGAAAGAGATGACAACGTATACAGGGTGATTTTCGAAGCCGAACCCATTCCGGCAAATGTACGGGCTGCAGGTGCAGGTGGTTCTGATAAGTATGCTTCTTTACTTAACGGAACGCTTGAAGAAGAAGAGCTCATTGTCAGGAATTATGAAATGATTGACAAAATCAAGCGGGAAATGTATATCCAAACCAAATCCTATGATGAGATTCTGGAATTGGCGTTGAATAAATCTGATATGTTGGCGGCAATACCTGCCATACAGCCTATCAAGAACAAGGAATTAACTCGATTAGCAAGTGGTTTTGGGCGAAGGATTCACCCAATATATAAAGTAAAAAGAATGCATTGGGGAATCGATTTTTCTGCCCCCCGAGGAACACCGGTTTACGCAACAGGAAACGGCGTTGTAAAATTTGCTAAACACAGCTACTTGAAAACGGGTTATGGTAATCAGATTGAAATTGACCACAAATATGGCTATGTGACTAAATATGCACACCTTCAGGAAATTGTTGTGAGAAAAGGCGAAAATATCAAAAGAGGGCAACTTATTGGGTATGTGGGCAGTTCAGGTGGAAGCACTGCACCACATGTGCATTATGAAATCATCAAAAACAGCCAGAAACTCAACCCTATCCAATATATTATCCAGGATGTTTCGGATTTTGAATACCAGATTTTGCTTGAATTAGCTTCAAGAGAGAATCAATCATTAGGATAATTATATTTCACGTTATATATTTAGGCCCGAAACAAACGCCCTTTGCGTTGCGGGCTTATTTTATTCTATGGGAAAAATCCAATATTACTATGATCCAGATACGTGTAATTACGAAAAGGTAAAGCCGTCGAAGCTACGCCGGATCCGTTATGTAGTCATATACCTGTTGATGGCTCTGATCATTGCTTCGGGATCACTTTTAGTCTTGCACCGTTATTACCCCAGTCCCAAAGAAGCCAGATATTCTGCCGAACAACAAATCCTGGAAATGAAATGGCAGCTTCTTGAAAAGGAAGTAGAAAATCTGAATTTCCTTATCGAGGCGCTGTGGGTACATGATGAAGAGATCCGTGTGATCCTTGAGCTCGACTCTTTGCCACTTAGTATTCGAATGGCTGGTATTGGTGGTACAAACTCTTTCAAGGATTTGTTATCACAGCGGCTTATTTTCGAGCGGAAAATTGTTTCAGCGTATCGACGAATCGAAAAACTTAAAGCGAAATTACACATCCAGAAGGCCTCATTAGATACATTGGCGAATTACGCATATGAGCGTGATAAATTCTGGGCTTGTATACCGGCAATACAGCCGGTTGAAAATAAAGACTTACGTAGATTATCTACTGTATTTGGCATGCGCCTGCATCCGATCGACAATAAATGGAAACCTCACCGGGGACTTGATTTTATGGGGAAAACCGGCGTACCTGTTTATTCTACTGGCCAGGGAACAGTGAAATTTGCACAATCAACTTATGGTGGATTTGGCAATCTGATCATCATTGACCACGGCTATGGATATAAAACGCGGTATGCACATCTGAATTCGTTCAACGTGATAAAAGGCCAGAAAGTTAAGCGGGGTAAACTGATTGGGTATATGGGCAGTACCGGCAGATCAGCAGGTGTACATCTCCATTATGAAGTGTTGATAAATGGTGTACAGGTAAATCCAAGTGGTTTTTTTGAAAGAGAACTGGGCGAAAAGGAGTTTGCCAATCTGCTTGCCAAAGTAAAGCAGGTCACTATTCCGCTTGATTAAAAATACATTATTCTGAAAGAACTGACCCGAGGTAGAGCCATCGAGGTATCCAACGGAATACTTTATTTATTGAAAAACCTGCCGTTTCTCAAATTATTCACAATTTTCCCCGAGGTACACCTTGAGAAATTCGTTAGATAAAATAGGATATTAGTTGTATGATAAATTCGATCAAATTCAGATACTTTTTTTAGGGCTGTTCCGAATATTACTCTACGTTCATTCGTGGAATTGAATTGCTTTTGTCACCGAAATAGATTTCAGCAGGTTTGCAATTCAAATATAATCAATAAATATTCTTGTATTGGCTGTGTTCATACACAGTGTTTTTTAATTTTGTTTGCTTTAGAATTTATGCGGATACCGATTTACATATTTGTTGTTTTGCTGGCAGGATATATTATCAGTTCATGCAAAGTAAGTAAGACTGCCACAACACAGATAAGCACTACAGATACTATTCGGGTACAACTTGCTGACACAACCCTTATTTCCCCAGAAGTGACCATTCAGGATTCGGTCGAAATCGGAATATTTCGAATTTTCCCTGATACGGTGACCATAATTGGTGTTGGTGATATTATGCTGGGTACGAACTTTCCTGATGCGGGATACCTTCCGGAAGATTCCGGTAAATTCCTGTTATCAAACGTAGCGTATATCCTCAACAGCTCAAATCTGACATTCGGAAACCTGGAAGGTGTACTACTCGATGACGGAGGAACGCCAAAAAACTGCCTGAATCCGGATAAATGTTATTTGTTCCGGATGCCTCAATACATGGCCGTTAACCTTCACCAGGCCGGTTTTGATGTGCTGAGTGTCGCCAACAATCATTCGGGAGATTTCGGACCTAAAGGCCGGAGTACTACATCCCGTATTCTTGACAGCCTTCAGATTCATTTTGCCGGATATGATTCAAAACCCTTCACGATATTTAAAAAAGATGGAATTATTTACGGATTTGCAGCATTTGCTCCTAACAAAGGCACCGCAAGCCTGAACGACCTGGATTCAGCTCGAAATATCATTTTATATCTTGACTCATTAACAGATATTGTACTTGTGTCATTCCACGGTGGAGCCGAAGGCAAAGACCACCAGCATGTTAAGCGGGAAACAGAGACATTTTATGGCGAAAACAGAGGTAACGTATATGTATTTGCCCATGCACTTATTGATTCCGGAGCTGATATTATATTCGGACACGGACCTCATGTAGTCCGGGCAGTTGAAGTCTATAAAAGCAGATTCATTGCCTACAGTCTAGGGAATTTCTGTACCTACAAGCGATTTAATTTACGTGGTGAAAATGCGTACGCTCCCATAATAAGAGTTTATACAGATCATACTGGAAAATTTCTTAAGGGAAAAATAATTTCAGCTATACAAACCGGCTTGGGGATACCTGTAATTGACACTGATAGCAAGGCGATAAAAAAAATAATAGCCTTGACAGAATCAGACTTTCCGGAAGGGAAAATTTTTATTGGTGATTCAGGTGTAATTACTTATCTTCAGAAATAATTTTATCAACATGCCTTACAAAGAAAAAGTTATTGAGAAAAGATACTACTCGATTGGTGAAGTAGCAGCCATGTATGGAGTAGCCACATCCCTTATACGGTTTTGGGAAACTGAGTTTAGTATTCTCAAACCAAAGAAAAACAGAAAAGGAAACCGTCAGTTTACGAAGGAAGACGTTGATAATTTGAAACTTATCTATCACCTGGTGAAAGAGCGAGGTTTTACCTTAAGCGGTGCAAATGAAATGCTGAAGAATGAAAAAGGGGCTATGAAGGATAAAATCGAAATGATTGATTCATTGACCCGGGTAAAATCTTTTCTTATGCAAATGAAAAACGAATTGCCCTGAGTTGAACGAGAAAGCATATCAACTTGCCCTCAGTTTCATCCCCGGAATTGGTGATATATTAATCAAACAACTCATCAGTTACATCGGCTCAGCCGAAGCTATTTTCTCCACTTCAAACAGTAAGCTCAGGAAAATACCCGGCATAGGTGAAAAAATTGCAGAATCGCTAAAGAATACTGAAAATTACTTCCGGAAAGCCGAAGAGGAATATGAGAAAGTGCAAAAAGCTGGCGGTGTCATACTTTGTTACACCGACAAAGATTATCCAAAAAAACTCAAAGAAATAAACGATGCACCTTGCATCGTTTATTATAAGGGTAACGGAGATTTAAACAACCCCAAAGTGATCTCCATTGTGGGAACCCGTAGTGCCACCTCTTATGGCAAACGGATCGTGGAAGAAATAATATCAGGTGTCAAAGACCATAACCCTTTGATTGTAAGTGGTCTTGCATATGGCATCGACATTCATGCACACAAGACTGCCTTAAAAAACGGACTTGAAACCATTGGGATAATGGCCTCAGGAATCGACATTATTTACCCCGGCATTCATCGGAAGATAGCTTCCCAAATGATTGAATCAGGAGGTATAATGACGGAATACCTGACAGAAACAAAACCGGATGCACCACATTTTCCTACCAGAAACAGGATCATTGCAGGCATGGCAGATGCAGTAATAGTCGTGGAAGCGGCAGAACGAGGTGGGGCCTTGATCACGGCCGAACTGGCAAACGGATATAACCGTGAAGTATTTGCCGTACCTGGCGATCTACACTCTTCTTATTCCGAAGGATGCAACAAGCTGATAAGAAATCATAAAGCCAGCATCCTTACCAATCCGAAGGACATCGAATACTTATTAAGCTGGCCCGAAAGCGATCAAATACCAGATGAACCGGTTGATCTTACTGAATTAAACGAGCAGGAAAAAAACATTATCAGGCTATTGCAGTCATTCACCGACGGATTAATGGTAGACGAGTTAAGTTGGAAATCGCAGATCCCGATCAACCAACTGGCTTCAATCCTGCTTAATCTCGAATTTAGCGGGCTGATCGTGTCATTACCAGGCAAGAAATATAAACTAAACTTAAAATCGTTATTTAGAAAATAAAAATTTAAAAGAGTCGCATTATTTTTCTGAATGACGGATTTGCACGGATTGAATCTGTGTCATTCAAAATGGCGGAAATTGATTCTGTGCTTCAATACTCTGCCGCAAATCTTCCAGCAGAAGTGGTGGCAGGACTTGAGCCTGATTTATTGCACAACTGAATTGGTGTGAAGTTCCAGTTAATAACGGCATTCTTTTTTCTTTTTTCCGCAATAAGGCCATTCCATATATTTGGCTTCATTCTCGCTATTATCTCCCTGCAACCCCACCTGGTACAAGACTAAATTCTTTAGGGCATATCTTCCAGCGATTACCATGAGCGGCAGGCTCTCTCTGAAAAAGATGAATCATGATATGTTAAGGACTAAATACAAATAGCCACTAATACAATACTCGGCTACAGTGAAAAAACGTTTGAGGCCATTTGTATACATTCTGCAAAAACAGTCTTATTTATTCCCGTTTTATAACCTTTCTTTACAGCTAAATCTATAAATAGCTCTGTAGCAATGTTTCCTATCAATATATCTTCTGCAAAAGGGCAGCCACCGTAACCGCTAATGGCCCCGTCGAATCTCCTGCATCCGGCATTGAATGCTGCTTCAATTTTCTGATATGCCGTATGGGGATTACTGTGCAGATGGGCTCCAAACTCTATGCCCGGATACTCGGATGTTAAGCTGGAAAAGAGGTAAGTGATATTTTCATTGTCCGAAACACCGATGGTATCAGCCAGGGATATGGTATGTATTCCGATAGCTGCCAGAATGCCCGAAAACTGCTGCACAATATCCACATTGTACGGATCTCCATACGGATTTCCGAATCCCATCGACAGGTAAACCACCAATTCTTTGCCAGATGCAGTGCACATGTTTTGAATCTCTTCCACAATATTCAGCGATTCTGCAATGGTTTTTTTGGTATTACGTAGCTGAAACGTCTCGGAAATAGAAAGCGGAAATCCCAGATAATGAATTTCATCAAATTCAACAGCTGCGCCTGCGCCTTTCACATTTACTACGATCGCCAGTAATTTAGATTGTGTTTCTGAAAGGTCAAGTTTTGCCAGCACGTTTGCAGTATCTTTCATCTGGGGAACCGCTTTATGTGACACGAAGCTACCGAAGTCGATCGTATCAAACCCGGCTTTCAGTAGCAGGTTAATGTATTCCGCTTTGACTGAAGTAGGGATAAATTTCTCTTTACCCTGCATTGCATCTCTGGGGCATTCGATGATCTTCATATAGCAATTATATTTCTGATCCTAATTTACTCAATATCTGAGTATAATGTGATAGTCATATGCCGGCTTACTACGGTTGCTTTGGTAATGCAACGATGAGGCAAGTAAGTTGAGGATGTCGCTAAAACATCCTGCTTTTCCTTGACGTAGGAACGCCAGTTGACATAATTGTCGCTCATATTTCCTTTTACCAGATATCGTTACCAAAAAAAAACGCTGTCGTAGAAACTCAATTTAAAAATCACTTTAACTGGATTAAAGACTGCAGAAAGCACGGGAGTAACCTACTCCACATGCGGCACATTTGATACCGGTCGAAAACTTTTGCGTTAGATATCCTGTTTCGAAGATGTTTAAAATAACTGTGAAGCGATACGCCTAACTGGTTCGGCCTTACCCATAGAATAAAAGTGAAGGCATGGAACACCGAATTCCATTAACTCCTTTGACTGTTGCACGGCCCATTCCACTCCTACTTCTACCGCGGCCTTGCTATCCTTACATTTATCAACCTCCTCAGCCAGATCAAAAGGTATATCAATGTAGAAAAAGCTGGGCAAAATGCTAAGCTGGCGCCTGGTAGTGATTGGTTTTAATCCGGGAATAATAGGAACATCTATACCTTCCTCCCTGCAGTGTTTCACGAAATCAAAATATTTGCTGTTATCAAAAAACATCTGGGTCACAATATACTCTGCACCAAGCTTTATCTTCTCTTTCAGGTAACCAAAATCCGACTTCATATTCGGCGCCTCAAAGTGCTTTTCAGGATACCCCGCCACACCAACGCAGAAGTTTGTGGGAAATGCATTCTGCAGCTCTT
>JACZXH010000100.1 GCA_022571715.1 Bacteroidota bacterium
ATTATCACAAACTATTAGCTTTGCGACTTACATTTTTTACGGCAAATAACGCAATGAAATTATCCAAATTCAAGTTTGATCTGCCATCTGGTTTAATATCATTATATCCGGCCGAAAACAGGGATGAATCCCGGCTTATGGTTGTCCACAAAGATACTGGAAAAATCGAGCACAAGATATTTAAAGATGTCATCGAATATTTTGATGAAGGTGATATCATGGTTATGAACGATACCAAGGTATTTCCTGCCAGACTGTATGGAAATAAGGAAAAAACCGGAGCCGAGATAGAAGTTTTTCTTATGCGAGAACTCAATCCGGAAATGAATCTCTGGGATGTATTGGTAGATCCTGCACGTAAAATACGTGTTGGCAATAAGTTGTTCTTTGGAGATGGCGAGCTTGTTGCTGAAGTAATTGACAATACCACCTCACGGGGAAGGACGATCCGGTTTCTTTATGACGGTACTCAGGAAGAATTTTATAAAACTATTGATATATTGGGTGAGACACCCCTTCCGCGCACCATCCCTAGACCTGTAGAACCAGAAGACAGGGAAAGATTTCAAACGATATTCGCGAAACACATTGGTGCAGTTGCTGCTCCAACTGCAGGTTTGCATTTCACACATCAGTTGATGAAACGGTTCGAAATAAAAGGCATTGATGTTACTTATATCACGCTGCATATTGGTTTGGGAACCTTCCGGGCGGTGGATGTGGAGGACCTCACTAAACATAAAATGGACTCGGAAAACTTCAGTGTGGGTGAAGAAACCGTACAGGTAGTAAATGCTGTAAACGAAAATAAGAAAAGGGTGTGTGCCGTGGGTACTACTAGCATGCGGGCTCTCGAATCAGCAGTGTCAGCCAATGGTAAACTCAAGCCCGCTGAAGGCTGGACTGATAAGTTTATTTTCCCAGAGTACGATTTCAAAATCTGCAATGCCATGATCACTAATTTCCAGCTTCCCGTATCGACACTTTTGATGATGGCAGCTGCATTTGGCGGATACGAACTAATAATGGATATATACCAGGTAGCAATAAAAGAAAAATATAAGTTTTTCAGTTACGGAGATGCTATGCTGATCATTTAGATTGCATGCACATATAATCTGCCGGACCGGCTTATTTTTTCCACAAACAGACATATGATATGGAAGTTGCACTGATTGTTGCCGGCGGTAGTGGGAATAGGATGCAATCAGAAACTCCCAAGCAATTTATTGAAATCGCTGGCCTTCCTGTATTAATGCACACCATAAATGCATTTGCATCGTATGCATCCAAAATCAGGATTATTGTGGTCGTACCGGAAAATCATATTGAAAGATGGCGAAAACTGATTCATGATTTCAGCTTTACCATAAACCATACATGTGTAAAAGGAGGTGAAACTCGTTTTCAGTCGGTCAAAAACGGGCTTGAATATGTAAACGATACGGATGTAGTAGCCATTCATGATGGGGTCAGGCCACTGGTATCACTAAAGATAATTAGTACCTCTTTCCGGGTAGCTTCTGAAAAAGGCAACGCAATTGCTGCTATAACATTGAAAGACTCCATACGTGAAATTCTCGAATCCGGTGAAAATATTGCTACCAGCCGAAACCGCTTCAGGATAATACAAACACCTCAGGTATTTCAAGGAGAGATAATTAAAAAAGCATATGAAGCTGATGAAAATCAGCTGTTTACTGACGACGCCAGTGTAGCCGAATTTTTCGGTGAAAAAATATATCTTATAGAAGGAGATCCTGTAAATGTTAAAATTACAACTCCAGAAGACCTGGTCTTTGCACGTTCTTTTATAAAGAATTGAATATTAACCGGGAAATGCTCCAGGTGTTCTTAATTGCAACAAAAAGTATCAATATTCGTCTTCGTTGAAGAAAAAATCTTCTTTGGTAGGATAATCAGGCCAGATTTCTTCAATATTTTCATAAGGCTGACCGTCATCCTCCAACTCCTGCAAATTTTCAACAACCTCCAAAGGGGCACCTGATCGAATCGAGTAATCTATCAGTTCATCCTTTGTAGCTGGCCATGGTGCATCCTCAAGGTATGATGCAAGTTCTAATGTCCAATACATACGCTAAAACATAATTGCCTTAAAAAGGGTGCAAAAATAAATTTTATAATATTAAATCAAACATATGAACAAAATATTTTACAATTTGATACCCTTTTTCACCTGACAACGAGCAATTGTTCAAATTTGTTGCGAATATATTTATTGTTTCTTTGCAAAGAGACCAACATAGCAAAAATGTTTTTTTGTTGCATTATAATAACGTAGCTAGTTATGAAGCCCGGTCCTTTGCGAAGGTACGCGAAGGCTGTCTTTTTTCTGTACTTTATCTAAATACCTATCGGATAATATTTTAAAATCTGTTATATTTGGTTGACCGGCATCCACCCAACATGTAAACCAAAAATCGCCAATCAATTTAACTGACGCGCGCATTTGCCTTTCCACCATTCCGCAGAGTAAATCTGCATACGCTTCTGTATAAAGTTCAGAATAATCACGTCTTTCCGTTTTCCCGGTTTTACGATACGCATACTTACGGTCTTCAGAAAAAGACTCTGACAACTGCTTTTCAATCTGTAATACAGAGTCAACCTTTAAATGGGATGATTCAATCACTTCCCATATCCGGGTTTCTGTATCCGCGATGTATGTAGCTTTGCCTACCCAGAATGTATAATCCTTAGATTGAATTTCGGGTATTCGGGTTTCCCACAATCTGTGAATCCCTTCCTGCCCGGTGAATTGTCCGTTGTAATTTATCGTGGTATGCAATGGGACATGAGCATCGGATATATAGTGGGCAATATCAGCCGAATACCTGAGTATTCTGGTGCGGTTGCCCTGTTTAAAAGCTTCCGTCAGTTCATATTTTGTCCAAAGTACCGCCCACGGAATAATGCCATTTGCCATTAGCGTATCGCGGCTAAAGACTTCCTGTGCTACGCTCCATTCCCTTGGAAAAGTGAACACAGCACTGTCTCCATAGGCATCTATATCTATATAATGCCGTGGCGCTTCTTCTTCCATTACATATCTTCTGATATCAGGCTGAACTGATGCCTCTTCCAACAACAGCATGTTGTTTTTATAAAATAGAATCATTTCTTGAGGCAGCGTAAAAATTGCCATTTGAATAATGTGCTTATGGGCATGAAAACCCCATGAAAATAAAATCCTGCTGAATAGCGTAATCAAAAACGTAATAACTATTCCTTTTTGAATCATTTGTTATTCTGTTGTACAGATTCACGAATTTAACCAGATAAAAGCATAATTTTCAATCACTCTTTGTTATTAGAATTATTGCTCGTAAATTTGCAATCCATTTTTTGACTGGACTACTTAAGTTGAATAACATAAAGCATGGCAAACCATAAATCCGCATTAAAAAGAATCAGATCAAGTGGAGTAAAAAGGATAAGAAACCGGTATTACGCAAAAACCACAAGAGGATTAATCAAAAAATTAAGAAAAACTACAGATAAAACCGAAGCCCAGGAACTATTTAAAGAAGTAAGTTCAATGCTTGACAGGCTGGCAAAAAAGAATGTGATTCATAAAAAGAATGCTTCAAACAATAAATCAAAATTGTCAAAACTGGTTAATAGTCTGTAAACAGAATAATTAAATATCAGGCCGATCGGAATCCGACCGGCTTTTTTTTCACTATTTTCCTGAATGGGATAATTCAGATATTTATTATAAATTTACAGGATATATATAAATAAGTAAAGCATGAAATACCCGAGGCTGAATATTAAAAGCTGGGCCAAAGAAGACCGGCCAAGGGAGAAACTCATGCTCAAAGGAAAGTCTGTGCTTACCGATGCGGAACTGATTGGTATATTAATCGGATCAGGTACGCGACATTATAGCGCCGTTGATCTGGCTAAGTTGATTTTAAAAAACGTTGATAACGATCTCAACAAACTTGCAAGGCTTACGGTAAATGATTTAAAAAAAATCAAAGGTATTGGTCAGGCAAAAGCAATTACTATCGTAAGTGCATTTGAGCTTGGGCGAAGGCGTAAAGATGCCGGTTTTGAAAAAAATGTTAAAATTATAAGTTCACAATCCATTTACGAGTTGATGAAACCCGAATTGCTTGATTTACAACACGAAGAATTTTGGTTAATTCTTCTTAACCGGGCCAACATATTGATAAAAAAGCATAAGATAAGCATAGGTGGAATTACCAATACCATTGCTGATCCGAAGATTATTTTCAAAACCGCCCTGGAATATATGGCAAGTTCTGTGGTCCTCATACACAACCATCCCTCAAGCAATTTGCAACCTAGCAAAACGGATATTCAACTCACCAAAAACCTGGTAAACGCCGGAAAGTTTCTTGAATTGCCTGTGCTTGACCATCTCATATTCACCGACAGAGGATATTTCAGTTTCAAAGACGAAGACCTCATTTAAACATTTTGTGGCAACATTGATCCTAAATTGATATTTTTGAAAGAAAATGATTTTGTCCGGAATTAAAATTTTCAGTCTGATTGTAACGGTTTTTGTGTTAATCGTTTTTCTTTATCCACATAACCACGAAAAGAATCAGGAAACATATATCAATCAGATTCAAAAACACCGTGCTGAAATCGATGTTTTCATGCGCAATGGGGAAGAGTCGCCTTTTCGGGCAAATCCCGAAACCTACCTTGGCCTTAAATATTTTGATCCTGATCCTGGCTACATGGTAACTGCCAAATTCATCCCTGTTGATGTCGAAACTTCGGTAGTACTTGCAACCTCCGACGGGAAAGCGATTGAATATTTTAAATACGGATATGCCCATTTCAATTTAAATGGCAGAGCCAATAAACTCCTGGTACTTAAACAAATAATTTCCGGTTCAGAATCTTTATTTATTCCCTTTGCCGATTCTACAAGTGGTGATGAAACTTACGGTGGCGGGCGATATTTAGAGACAGATATCTTACCTGATAAAACGTTGATCATTGATTTTAATCTAGCGTATAATCCCTACTGTGCGTATTTTGCAAGTTATAGCTGCCCCCTTCCTCCCCTTGACAACTACCTGGCCATTGCTATATCAGCAGGTGAAAAAGATTATCATTGATTGCAATCTTGGTATGATTCTCCGGATTGTATTGTAATTTGAATCACTTCATAAAAGCTCTGACATCTGCCTGATTTTGATTTAAACAAATATGCTACTACAACTTCCTTCTAAAATTGATTTGATTAATTTTGCCCATTAATTTTCTCTTAATACATTCAATGAAAGTATCTTATAACTGGCTGAAAAAATATATCAACATTTCAGAAACACCGGAAGAAATCGGGAGAATTCTCACGGACACCGGTCTTGAAGTGGAGAGTATTACACCTTTCGAATCAATCAAAGGTGGATTGAAAGGGCTTGTGATTGGGCATGTGATTACTTGTGAGAAACACCCCGGAGCAGATCATTTACATATCACTACTGTTGAGGTCGGAAATGGAAATCCTTTACATATTATCTGTGGTGCTCCAAACGTGGCCTCCGGACAAACGGTAGTGGTAGCCAAAACAGGTACTACGCTATATCCTGTGAAAAGTGATCCTTTTATAATTAAGAAAACCAAAATACGAGGTGAAATATCCGAAGGAATGATTTGTGCGGAAGACGAAATCGGATTGGGTAGCGGCCATGAGGAAATTTTAGTGCTCGATACGGATATTCCTCCCGGCACACCTGCCGCCGAATTTTTTCAGATTGAAAAAGACTATACCATTGAAATTGGGCTGACACCGAACCGTGGAGATGCAACTTCGCATATTGGTGTGGCACGTGATTTGAAAGCTGCCCTTTCCAGAGATGTAAAGTGGCCATCTGTTGAAAATTTTTTAGTGGATGAACACACTTCGGAAATTAGTGTTACAGTAGAAAACACGGAGGCTTGTCCACGTTATAGCGCCGTTTGCATAAGCGGTGTCGCCATAAAAGAATCACCCCGGTGGCTGAGACAACGGTTGCAATCAATTGGTTTCACACCGATCAATAATGTAGTGGACATAACCAATTTTGTATTAAACGAAACAGGCCAGCCACTCCATGCTTTTGATGCCGGTAAAATTTCAGGAAATACTGTTATCGTTAAAATGTTGCCCGCAGGTGCCAAATTTATCACACTCGACGAAAAAGAACGTACGCTAAATCCTTACGACTTGATGATTTGCGACAAAAACAATGGTATGTGTATAGCCGGCGTATTTGGTGGTATTGACTCGGGAGTGACCGATACTACGACAAACATTTTTCTGGAAAGTGCGTATTTTTCGCCGGACTATATTCGCAAAACAGCACAGTATCACGGACTCAAAACCGACGCTTCTTTTCGCTTTGAAAGAGGTACTGATCCCAATCTCACCGTTTATGCATTGAAACGGGCTGTAATGCTAATCAAAGAAATTGCAGGTGGAAAAATAAGCTCAGATATTATTGACATCTATCCGGATAAAATTAGGGATGTTGAAATTAACATTACTTACAAACATGTTGACCGGCTAATTGGTAAGCAGATCGACAGGGAGGAAATTCATGCTATCCTTGAAAGATTAGATATTAAAACAGAATATAAAACCGACGAAAGTTTTACCGCCATTGTGCCTCCGTACCGTGTAGATGTGGTGCGCGGGGCAGATCTGATAGAAGAAATCCTCAGGATTTACGGATACAATAATGTGGAACTCCCGGAAACCCTTGGCTCTTCATTTCTGGCTGAATACCCTGAAAACGATCCTAATCCATGGGTCAATAAAATCAATTTAATGCTGGTGGGTAAGGGATGGTATGAAATAATGACAAACTCACTCACACAGCCGAAATATGTGGAATGGGTGGATGAACTGGATGCAGCTCATAATGTAGAAATACTTAATAAACTAAGCGAAGATCTGGGCGTAATGAAACAAACCATGCTGTTTACTGGCCTTGAATCACTCGCTTATAATATAAACCGCAAGCAAACCAACCTTAAACTTTTTGAATTCGGAAGGGTCTATAAAAAAACTAAAACAGGCTATGCCGACGAAAACCGTCTCGCTTTGTTCTTGACTGGAAAAACGATTGCTGAAGACTGGAGGAAAATCGCCAGAGATATAAATTATTATGACCTTGCTGCCACCGTGCATTCAATTATTGATATTACCACTGCAACCCGAAATAAAATTGACCTGCAACCATTATCGGATTCCATGTTCGAATACGGGTCAGTTTTAACTTATAACAACTGTACGCTTGGGCATATTGGAAAAATTAATGCAATCATCGCAAAAAAATTTGAGATAAAACAAGATATTTTTTACGCAGAATTAGACTGGGACTTGCTTTTAAAATCCACATGTTCTAATATAGTATATGCTGAAGTGTCAAAGTTTCCTTCAGTGAAAAGAGACTTGTCGCTGGTGATTGACAAAACGATTTCTTTTTCCGATATTGAGGGCGTTGCAAAAAAAACAGAACCTCATCTGATAAAAGATATCAGGATTTTCGACGTTTATGAAGGTGAACGAATTGAAAACGGTAAAAAAGCTTATGCAATTACCTTTATACTTCAGGATGAAGAAAGAACGCTTACGGATAAAATTATTGATAAAACAATGAGTAAGCTTATGAAGGCCTATGAAAATGAAACGGGAGCAATGATAAGACAATAACTTTTAGATGCAGGAATTAGTAATCAACGAACTCACATCGCTCGAAAGAAAACTTTCATTGCTCATAAATGAACACAGGTCTTTAAAAGAGCAGATTCGTATTCATAAGGAAGAAAATTCAAAACTCAAAGCTGTACTTACCGAAAAACAAGAACAGCTCAAGGAGTTTCAAAATAAAGCTAAAATTAGTAAACTTGTAAGTAGTATTGGGGCGGACAAAAGTGACACCGTTGATTTAAGAAGAAATCTGGACGATTATATCAAAGAGATTGATAAATGTATAGCTTTTTTGAGTAATTAAAATAACTTTTTTGCTTTCCAGGATGGAGAAACTTTCGATAAAAATAAAAATTGGAGACCGTGAGTATCCGATGAAAGTGATGGCACATGAAGAGGAAAGAATTCGAAAAGCCGGAAAGATTATTAACGAAAAAATAAAATCTTATAGAGAAAAATTTGGAATAGATGAACAACAAGACCTTTTAGCAATGGTAGCTTTTGACAGTGTGGTAGATCAGATGGATATCGAAGGTCAGACAAACTCTACAGATAACATTTTATTTGAGAAGCTCAAATCTCTGAATCTGGAAATCACCCAGGCGATGTAAATCATCCGTTTTCATTCATTTTTGCCTGCCCTTTCATTAATAAATGTTTACTCTAAACGTATTACATCAATGGAAGGTCTTATATTCATTATCATTGCTGGAGTGGTTGGACTCATTGCCGGCACTATACTAAGCCGTATTATCCTTCTTAAAAAAACACGCGACCTGGAGATAAAAGCCAGAGAGCAGGCAGATATGACAATAAAAGAAGCAGAAATATCTGCTGAAAATATTAAGAAGGACAAGATTCTGGAAGCCAAGGAAAAATTTCTAAAACTAAAATCAGATTTTGAAGAAGAGGCTATACGGCGCAAAAACCAAATACTTAGTAATGAAAACAAGCTTAAGCAGAGAGAACAGAATCTCTCCAGGCAGTATGAACAAACCAAACGCATTGAATCAGAAGCCAGGTCGCTGAAAGAAAGCCTGCAGGTACAGCTCGAGGTTGTAAATAAGAAAAAGGACGAACTTGATAAATTCAATCAACAAAAGGTTACTATCCTTGAAAAAGTATCAAACCTCACAGCAGACGATGCACGGGATCAACTATTTGAGTCGTTGAAGGAAGAAGCAGAAGCAAAAGCTTCTTCCATGATGAAAGATATTCTGGAAGAAGCCAAACTCTCAGCCACAAAAGATGCCAAGAAAATAGTAATTGAAACTATTCAGCGTACCGCAACTGAACATGCTATAGAAAACTGCGTTTCGATTTTCCATATTGAAAGTGATGACATAAAAGGGAAAATAATTGGCCGCGAAGGCCGGAATATACGCACACTGGAATCTTCTACCGGGATCGAAATCATAGTTGACGATACCCCGGAGGCAATTATTATTTCGGGATTTGACCCGGTAAGAAGGGAAATTGCTCGACTCTCGTTACACCGGCTTGTGCAGGATGGAAGGATACATCCGGCGCGTATTGAAGAGGTTGTAGCCAAAACCCGTAAAAATATCGAAGAAGAAATCGTTGAAATCGGAGAACGTACCATCATCGACCTGGGTATTCACGGCCTCCATCCCGAATTAATTAAGATGGTGGGCCGCATGCGTTTCAGGTCTTCTTACGGGCAGAACCTACTTCAGCACTCACGTGAAGTTGCCAATTTGTGTGCAATTATGGCATCAGAACTAGGTATTAATACTAAAAAAGCAAAACGTGCCGGACTGCTGCACGATATCGGAAAAGTATGGCCTGATGAGCCAGAAAAACCTCATGCCCTTTTAGGTATGGAACTGGCACAGAAATATAAAGAAAACGTTGACGTTTGCAATGCCATTGGCGCACATCATGATGAGATTGAGATGACGACACTCATCTCCCCTATTGTGCAGGCTTGCGATGCCATTTCAGGAGCAAGGCCTGGTGCTCGAAGGGAGGTAATGGAACAATATATAAAGCGTCTCAAGGATCTTGAGCAACTTGCCCTGAGTTTCGAAGGGGTAAATAAGTGCTACGCGATGCAGGCAGAACGAGAACTCCGGGTTATGGTAGATG
>JACZXH010000101.1 GCA_022571715.1 Bacteroidota bacterium
CACATTCTGATGCAGTATTTACAATAAGCAGTTTTTTGCCTTTGTATTCCGAAAAATCGACAGGTACTCCGTTTATATCATTCAATTTAAATTCGTAAATTGATTTACCTGACTGATATTCCACTTGTGGAGGTCTTGAATCAATACGTTTGAAACCACAACTGGCCAATACTAACAATACTAAAATGTACTTTTTCATAACATTTAATTACATCCTTTCCGGTACTTCTATACCTAATAAGCCCATTCCGGATTTAATAGTTCGCGCAACTGCATAGGAAAAACTAATTCGGAATCGCTTTTTAGCTTCGTCCTGTTCCCCAAATATCGAAACTTCCTGATAAAATTTGTTGTATTCTTTGGCAAGTTCAAAAATATATTGGGCAATAACCGCCGGCGAATATTCTCCGGCTGCCTCATTTATCCTGCTTTCAAATTGTGTAAGCATATAGATCACCTCCCGCTCATGCTCATGCAACATCCCATGAAAAGTCTCGTCACCCATAAACGAACCTATGCCTGTTTCCTTTGCCCGTCTTAACAAAGCTGATATCCTTGCAAATGTGTATTGAATGAATGGGCCTGTATTACCCTGAAATTGTATAGATTCCTGGGGATTGAACAATATTCGTTTTCGCGAGTCAACCTTCAAAAGAAAATATTTTAATGCTCCAAGGCCTACCATCCGGTACAGGTTTGCAGCCTGTACTTCATTAAACCCTTCTATTTTTCCAAGGTCCTGCGTATGTTGCAATGCAGTTTGTTCCATTTCGTCCATCAGGTCATCGGCATCAACTACGGTACCTTCACGCGATTTCATTTTTCCTGTAGGGAGGTCAACCATTCCGTAGGACAGGTGGTGACAACCGTCAGCCCATGAATATTCCAGTTTCTTTAATATCAGAAACAGCACTTTGAAGTGGTAATCCTGTTCGTTCCCGACCGTATAAACAAGTTTTTCAAGATCAGGATATTCATTAAATCTTTCAATAGCTGTACCGATATCCTGGGTAATATACACGGCGGTGCCATCTGACCTAAGCAACAATTTTTCATCCAGGCCGTCTGCAGTCAGGTCAATCCAGACCGAACCATCCTCCTTTTTAAAAAACACACCATTATCAAGTCCGGTTTGTACAATTTTTTTCCCGCTCAGGTAAGTATCCGATTCGTAATATAACTTATCAAACGTTACCCCCATATGATGGTACGTGATCTCGAAACCCTTATAAACCCAGTTGTTCATGGTTTCCCACAGCGCATAGGTTTCCGTTTCTTTGGCTTCCCATTTTCTGAGCATCTCTGTCGCTTCCACCATAATCGGTGCTTTTTTTTCAGCCTCCGCTTTCTTTAATCCACTGTTTAAAAGTGTATCAATTTCTTGCCGGTATTGCTTCTCAAATGCCACATAATATTTGCCGACAAGCTTGTCGCCTTTCACTCCCGATGATTCGGGCGTTTCTCCATTTCCATATTTTTTCCACGCCACCATCGATTTGCAAATGTGAATGCCGCGATCATTAATGATCTGTGCTTTTATGATGTCATAACCAAGTGCTTCATATATTTTCGAAACCGAATAACCAAGAAAATTATTTCGCAGATGCCCGAGATGAAGCGGTTTATTCGTATTAGGCGAAGAGTACTCCACCATGATTCTACGACCGTTTGAAGGTCTGAATCCGTTTTTTTCATTACTCACAATACTTCTAAAAGTTTTTATCCATGCCATGTCAGAAACATGCAGGTTTAAAAATCCTTTCACAACGTTGTAGTCTTCAACAATTTCTGAGTTAGACTTTAAGTACTCCCCAATAACCTTACCTGTCTCTTCCGGTTTCATCTTCGAAATTTTGAGGAAAGGAAATGTCACAAACGTGTAAGTGCCTGTAAATTCTTTTTTTGTAGGCTGAAGGCTAAGGCTGTCCGCCGTTATTTCTGCACCGAATCTTTCGTTCAATGCCAATGCAATCTGTTTCCTCAATGAAAAATCTATGTTCATATCAATCTTCATTAACCATTACCAGTTCAGGACATATGCAAAAAACAACGGCGCTACAATAGTAGCATCTGATTCAATCATAAATTTAGGTGTATCTACGTCCAGTTTCCCCCAGGTTATCTTTTCATTAGGTACAGCACCTGAATAAGAACCATAACTGGTGGTAGAATCCGATATCTGGCAAAAATAACTCCAGCGAGGTTTTTTCCTGCCAAGATCCTGATTAAGCATGGGTACCACGCATATCGGGAAATCACCGGCAATGCCTCCACCAATCTGAAAAAATCCTACACCCCAATTTGTTGTTGCCTTGCTATACCAATCCGCCAGCAATATCATATAATCAATCCCTGATTTAACGGTTGATGCTTTAAGGGTTTTATCAATGCAGTGAGCTGCAAATATATTTCCCAGTGTGGAATCCTCCCACCCTGGAACAATAACCGGAATATTCTTTTTTCCTGCCGCGATCATCCAACTGTCATCCGGATTAATCTGATAGTGCTTTTCCAGATCACCGGAATTCAAAAGTTGATACATATAAACATGTGGTAAATAACTTTCCCCTTTCTGTTCGGCTGTTTTCCATAATTTCACCAGGTATTTTTCCAGCCTTCTGAAGGCTTCTTCTTCTGGAATACACGTATCGGTAACCCGGCTGAGCCCTTTATCAAGCAACTGCTTTTCATCCCGAGGGCTTAGATGCCGGTATTCGGGAACCCGCCGATAGTGGTTGTGAGCCACCAGGTTCATGAGATCTTCTTCAAGGTTCGCTCCCGTACATGTGATGATATGCACCTTATCCTGCCGAATCATTTCAGCGAGGGACTTACCGATTTCTGCTGTGCTCATCGCTCCTGCCAGGGTGATCATCATTTTACTACCTTTATCCAGTTGCTCCTTGTAGGCTTCAGCCGCATCAGTCAATGCCGCGGCATTAAAATGCAGAAAATGCCTTTGCATAAACGCTGTAACAGGTCCTTTATTCATTTTAGCTCAGTTTCGTTTGGGAGGTAAAAATATCTCTGCCATCATGCATCTGGCGCTACCTCCTCCGCAAGCCTCAATCGTATCAAGTGAGCTATGAATAACCGCACCATATTTTTCAATGATCTCAAGCTGGTCTTTTGTAAGTGAATGAAATGCTGTGGACGACATTATCGTATAATACTGGCCGTCAGTGTTACATACCTGAAGCATATTACCTGCAAAGAAATTTAGTTGTTCCTCAGAGATGACGATGATATCCTTACCTGATTTCTCGAACATCTCGGTCACCTGTTTTCGTTCGTTTTCATCATCAATGGTATCAAGACAGATCACCACAAATTGTTCCGCCAAACACATCATCACATTTGTATGATAAATGGGTACTCTTTCTCCATTTACTGTCTGATTGGCTCTGAAAATTACCGGTTGGTACCCATACTTTTTACAAAATAAATCGAGGATATCGCGGTTGGTTCTTACCGAAATTGCTGCATACACTACAAGGTTTGCCCTATCTAATACCATACTTCCAGTACCTTCCAGGTATTTCTGAAGGTCTTCGTATGAAGTGTAGTCAACAACTTCTTTGATTTCATATTCCGTAGCCAACTGGTCAATGATATCCTTTCTCCGTTCCTTTCGCCGGCTTTCAGCAAACATCGGATACATGCACACAGTCCCATCTTCATGAAACGAAACCCAGTTGTTGGGAAATATCGCGTCGGGGGTTTCGGGTGACGGGGTATCATCGATCACTTTTACATTGAGCTTTTTCATTCTTAGCTTTTCAACAAACTCATCAAACTCCCGGAGAGCATTTTTTTGGGCATCTTCCACAGAAAGTCCCTCTACGACTTTCTGATAATAATTGTTAGATGCCGTTTCTTCGTTGTATCTGAAGTTTGCCGGCCTAATCATTAAGATATCAGATGTTACCTGTTTTCTCATTAATTTTAATTTTAATTTTAATTTTTAGAATTAACCATCTAAGTTTTATTGAACAATTAAGTTATCGAGTTAAAATTTTCTATTAATTTGTAATAATTCACTTTATGTATCTTAGTAGTACAGTGACCTTGATTTTTCCTCCCCCTACACCCCCTCGAAGAGGGGGACATAGGTGCTGAAATTTTTCAGGGTGGTCCCTTCAATATCCAATAATTAAATTTTGCATTTTCCCATGATACTTTACCAATCCAATTATTGGTAGAACTGAATTATTGATTAAGTTATTCAAATCATCTTTTTAAAGGGCAATTTTAAATGCTATACTCGTTTTATTATTAATATCTAAATGGTTAATTCTATTAATTTTAACTTGTTTTTTCCCTGATAAGCGGCAATGTGGAACATCGTAACAATCCCTCCATCTTTGCCGTTTCGGTATATGGTATCTCGTCCACAATAAATCCCCTATTTCTCAACTCATTATTCAATTTATGAAAACTTCTATCCGAAACGATCACTTCCGGGCTGATAGAAAATACATTTGAGCCCATATTGTACATTTCCAGTCTATTAATTTCAATAATTTTACTTCTGCCGAAATAATCTACCAATAAATCATAATCGGATTCATTTTTGAATCCCCCTTTAAAAATAATTGCCTGATCAAATCCCACCGGTTGAAAACAACAGTCAAGATGAAGCGCATTAAACATGGGATCTGTATCCGATTTTTCGAGTTCAAAACTAAGCACTTCATGATCAGGAAAAGTGGTTGTCAGAAATTCTATGGCAGCCTCGTTGGTTCTGCTTACCTGATACTTTTCAAAATCATTCTTTTTTGAGTAGCCTACAAAAATTTTATCTTTCCAGGGCATTACATCCCCGCCTTCCACCCTGACCTCCACGGGCAGCCTGATGATGCGATAGGCAGGAATTTTTTCCAGTATGTACTCAATACCCTCAATTTCATGGATTCTTTTATCCAGTACATTGGAAACAATGAATTTGTCAATTATAACAAACCCGATATCACGCGAAAAAATCTGATTCAGATTCGGAATTTCAACAGGTCTGAACACTTTCACATCATATTTCTTTAGTATTTTTTCAAATGCTGCCATTTCTTTTGCTATATCAGCTTCTTTTGGAAATGTACCTTTGAGAATATGCATCCTCGACTTAGGATCATACGCATCCTTGATTGATGGTACACCGCCAAACGAGATGGAAGTACCCAGAATCACCGACTTAAGACTGGAAGTCTCATCATTGATATAAATATTCAGCATTCAATTACATTGAAATTCAGCAGGTTAAATCTTGTTTGAGGTGCTAGATCAAGAAATATTGATTTTTGTTCACTCAGAGATCGCTAAATTTATATGAACTGATCTCAAAAGATTTTAATACTGAACGAAAATTAATTTTCAATAGAAAAATATTATAAGATGAAATACATCGTCTTGTCAAAATTATAATTCTTTGCATGTTTAGCCTTTTCTTAGCACTCTTTGCGAGAAATCAATCAATAATTAGTTACACAAACTCGAAATAAGATTTAGCCATACAGGAGCGCAAAATACAAATTAGTATATTGGGATTCATAAATCAATTACAATTTACATCGTTTCCCAGTCCTGTTTCAGGATGGATATATTTTTAGTAATTACATTCAAAATGAACTATCGCGATTTCATTGAACAGACCACAAATTTTCCTACAAAAGAATTCAGGGTTATTGATAACGAGTTATATTTTCATGATGTGCGGGTCCTCGATGTCGTGGAAAAGTATGGTACCCCACTAAAAATGTCATATCTTCCTAAAATATCAGAAAACATTAAAAAAGCAGGGATATTATTTGAATTAGCCTTTAAAAAAAATGCTTATCCCGGTAGCTACATCTATTGTTATTGCACAAAATCTTCACATTTTAAGTTTGTGCTGGAAAGTGCGTTGAAAGCAGGTGCGCACATTGAGACCAGCTCTTCATTTGATATACCACTTATCAGACGGTTATATGAAAACGAGAGCTTATCCAAAGAAATTTACATTATTTGCAATGGATTCAAGCAGGCTTTATATAAACAGTACATTATTGAACTTATCAACGAGGGGTTTAGTAACTGCATTCCTGTACTTGACAATATGAATGAAGTGCATGCGTACGAATCCGGTTGTAATGAAGCATATCCCATCGGAATTCGGGTGGCTGTGGATGAACCACCCGGTTTTGCATTTTATACCTCAAGGCTGGGTATCAGATATAGTGATATCCTGAACTACTACCAAAACCATCTGAAACCAAATACCCGGTCTATACTTAAAATCCTACATTTTTTCGTAAGTACCGGTATCCATGATACCCTGTACTTTTGGCAGGAATTCAACAAATTCGTTGAATTATACTGTGAACTCCGAAAAGAATGTGATTCACTTACCATACTGGATCTGGGAGGTGGACTGCCTATAAAAACATCGTTAAATTTTGAATTTGATTATGAAGGTATTATCAGCCAGCTCGTACGTACGATTAAGGATATTTGCTCCTCAAATCATGTACCGGCGCCGGATATTTTTACTGAATTTGGCTCGTTTACGGTAGGCGAAAGTGGCGCGATACTCTATTCCATTCTTGAAAACAAACTTCAGAATGACAAAGAAATCTGGTATATGATTGACGGGTCATTCATTACACAACTCCCTGATTCCTGGAGCCAAAACCGGAAATTTATTTTATTACCTTTAAATCTGTGGAAAGGAGAATATCATCGGGTTAACCTGGGAGGATTGACCTGTGACAGTATGGATTATTATAATACTGATATATATGCCCAGGATATATATCTGCCAAAAATCAAAACCGGTGAAAGCATGATTATCGGATTTTTTCATACAGGAGCTTACCAGGAATCGCTTGGTGGCTATGGAGGAATTCAACATTGCCTGATTCCATCGCCAAAACACGTACTCATTTCTAAAGATGCAAAGGGTACCATTGCAATGGAGCTTTTCCGTGATCAAGAAGGTCCTGATACCATGCTCGATATTTTGGGATATCATTGAAATTATTGTGCCAATACCTCTTATAGCAACATAGCCCCGCATTGCATACGGGACATACTAATCCTGACCCAACCTGTGAAATTATATCAAATCCATCATTTTATTGCTTATCTGCACAAATGCACATCGAGCTTACAGTTATTTTATAATCTCATTTACCGCAGTAATCAAATCCGGGGCATAGTAATCTGCATAATCAGATTCCTTGTCCGTGTTAATGAAAATAGTTTTAATCCCGGTTTTCTTAGCAGGGATCAGATCCCATTCCTTATCTCCTGCCATCCATGAAGCGGAATGATCAATATGGTATTTGGCTATGGCCCTTTCGAACATGAGTGAATCCGGTTTTCGGCAAAGAGAAGCAGTCTGATCCGGATGGTATGGACAGTAAAAAATATCATCGATCATATAATCCAGTTTTTTATGCATGTACCGATGGCATATCTCCATATCCTGACGCGTAAATATCTGCCTGCTGATTCCCGCCTGATTTGTAATAACAATAATGAGGTAGTTCAGGTTCTTCAAAACTTTTATGGCTTCATAAACACCTTTAATAATCTCAAAATCTTGCACTTTGTAGGTATAATCGCCTCTTTCCCTATTTATGACACCATCCCGGTCAAGAAAAACACATTTTGCAGCCACCTAAGTATTAGTTAATGAAGAAACAAAAGTTATTATTACTTTTATATTTTTCTAATTTTACCCGATTCATTTTTTGAATTAACCTACTGGACCAACTATTGTGAACGACTGCGTCGTAATAATTCCAACATACAACGAAAAGGAAAATATTGAAGATATCATTCAGGCAGTGTTTGCGGTGTCAATGCCTTTTGATATAATTGTGATTGATGACAATTCACCGGACGGAACAGCCGGGCTTGTGAAAAACTTCATTTCCCCTGAAGACAAGAAGCTGTATTTAGTAGAAAGGCATAACAAATTAGGACTGGGAACGGCATACATTGAGGCATTCAGAATTGCACTCGAATACGGTTACGAGTACATCCTTGAAATGGATGCAGATTTTTCGCACGACCCTAAAGATTTGACCCGGCTGTGCAATGCCTGTATAAATGACGGGTATGATATCGCAATCGGATCGCGCTATATAACCGGTGTAAATGTAGTAAACTGGCCTCTTAGCCGGGTGCTTTTATCCCTCTCCGCTGGTGTTTATGTAAGATGGATCACCGGGATGCCGATTGCTGATCCAACCGCGGGATTTGTGTGTTATAAACGGAAAGTGCTTGAAACCATCAATCTTTCAAAGGTGAAATTTATTGGTTATGCCTTCCAGATCGAAATGAAATACCTGGCATGGAGAGCAGGGTTTAATATCAAAGAACTACCGATTATATTTACTGACCGGATTCGTGGTAAATCAAAAATGTCTATCAAAATTTTCAGAGAAGCATTTCTGGGTGTATGGCACATGCGGCTTTCAAACTTTCATAAAAAATTGCATGAAGTGAAATAAACTGTTCTTCAACAGTTCACTGAATACGTCGAAAAGGTATTGAGGGAGAGGATAGATTCAAAGTGGTTGACGATTAGAAACCAGTAAGTTGTACCACACGCGGTATCAGGTAAAACCAGTAAGGCACTTTCAATCGAACCTGATAGATTTGATCGGATTCATGCGGCTGATCGCATTAGCCGGAAATGCCATGACAACCGACACAACAACAAAAATCAGAATGTTGAGCAAAATCACAACACGCCAGTCCCATTCAATAGGCACAAAACTCATATAGTAGCTGTCCTGATCGAGTTTTATCACTTTAAACTGGTATTGTATAAAGCTAAGACTCAGACCCACCACATTGCCCAGAACAAGGCCTTTTAGAATCAGCCTCATACCCTGGTAGCGAAAAATCTTCCTGATCAAGGAATTATCAGCGCCCATCGCTTTCAGCAACCCGATCATCTGCGTCCTTTCCATTATCAGAATAAGTACAATGGAAACCATATTGAAGCTGGCAACAAATAAGATCAGGGTCAGAAATATGTATACGTTGTTATCGATAAGATGAAGCCAGTCAAATATCTGGATGTATTTATCGCTTACTTTTTGAATAAACAGGTCATAGCTGGCAATATCATATAGTTTTTCATATGCCTCGTCAATCTTATCTACATCTTTTATAAATACTTCCAATCCGCCGGCAAGTGAGTCAGCCCAGTTATTTAACCTTCTTACCATCCCGATATCCCCGATAATGATTTTATCATCAAAATCTTCCATACCTGTTTCATAAATCCCCACTACATCCAACCTGCGCGAACGAGGCGGGTCCTGTATGAAATGGATAATAAACTGGTCACCCGTATCCAGTTTCAGTCTTATGGATATTTTTTTACTTAGAATCACATCGGTTGAATATCCATCTTTCTTAAAATCAATGAATTCACCATACTTCAGATTGCCGGCAAAATTTTCGAGCGAAAAACTCTTGCCCACCCCTTTAAAAATTACACCATCCACTTCCTCCTCGGTTTTGATCAATCCCGCCTTATGACCAAATTCCTGAATATGTTCTATAAATTCATATTTTTCATAATTCTGAATAAACGGGTAGTTTAAAGAAACCGGATCTTCATTATACGACTGGCCCAGGGTGTACTTTGATATTACCAGATGCCCATTGAAGCTATATATTTTCCC
>JACZXH010000102.1 GCA_022571715.1 Bacteroidota bacterium
GCTTAAGGATTTTTGCAGCACGTTTCGCTCTATTAAATACCTTGCGGATACTTGATACGCTATATGGCTGACCATTCGGGCTTTCAAACAACCATGTGTCAGGCTTGTATACCTTGTAATAATTGCGGAGCTGAACGAGTAAGCTCTCTGGCAATAAGGTTATCCTGTCCTTTCTTCCTTTGCCATCACGAACCCATACTCTGTGGTTGATAGAATCAATGTCCACAATTTTTAATGCCACGCACTCTGAAATTCGTAAACCACATCCATAAATAGTGGATAAGATCGCTTTATGTTTAATGTTGTAAACGTTATTCAGCAATTGCGCCACCTCTTGTTGAGCTAATACGTTCGGAAGTCTTTTCGATTTCCTTGGTCGTTCCAGGTCATATACAGTCCTCTCCAAACCCAGCACCTGTTCTGCGTAAAACTTTATGGCATTAATACTTTGGTTTTGGTACGAAGCAGAAACTTTACGATCCAATACCAGGTGTTTTTGATATTCCAATATCATATCGTGGCCAACGTGGTGCAATGGCGTAGGGTAAGTGTATCGTAAAAAATTCCTGAACATCATTAAATACACCTTGCACGTTGAGTCACTATAACGCCTGAGCTGAAGTTTGGTGTTCATTCGTTCTAAAGCGTTTTGGTATTCCAGTTTAACCGACATGCTTGCAATAACCTGATAAATAGAGATATTAACTTATTTATAAGTACTTATAGTCGTATCTAAGTATTTTTATAAGTACTTAATCAGAATTAAAAAAAATAAAGATTATGAAAAAATTCTGAAAAACACGCTCATTCATACCTTCCATTGAACCCGGTTTGCCTGCAATGCGAAAAACCCATTGTAGGCCGTATCGACAAGAAATTCTGCGATGCCTGGTGCCGGAATACCTACAACAACAAAATAAAACGGGAAAATGAACGGTATATATTGCTTGCAAATCATTTTATTCGTAAAAACCGCGGCATTTTAAAACTTCTGTGCCCGATTGGGAAGGCTGTAGTGCGTAGAGATGTTTTCGAATCCATGGGGTATAATTTTCGCTATTTTACCAACGTATGGAGATCAAAAGGCGCCGTGTATTACATGTGCTATGAGTATGGTTTTTCACCCATTAAAGAAGGCAACAAACAAAAAGCACTCATCATACAAAAACAGGATTACATGGAAGACTACACGTACAACCCATGGTCATTTAAACAATAGGTATAACCCCTAAAATATCCTCATTCAAATAAAATGTAACAATCTGCTTTATTTAACTTAGCTGCTGTTTCCGGAAATGACCTCTTATAATTCTTGTAATTCCTTCAAAGCTTCGCCCCCTCAGTCCCATGCATTATCCGAACATTCGTGTGAAACATAAAATACTGAGTGGAATAATTCGTCTTTCCAATATATTCAAATTAATACAAATAGCCAATTGCGAACTTACGAATTTAGACCTGGATCTATGGCCTGTCCGGGACCAAAGGATTTTTCTTTTACGGAATCACTAATAACCTTTTATCTTCGATGGTTTACTCATAATTTCCTTGGGGATATCCCGTATTCCATCAATAAATAGTATCCATTCCGTGCCGGGTACATCTTACCGTTTTTGCCTTATAACCTGGTTATTCCCGAAGAATATTCCACCCTTTATAACTAAATGAAGGTATATCGTTTTTCAGTGCTTTTGTGTAGAAATAACCTGCTATTTCCTTCTTTTCCCCGGGCAAACCAGATACATAGTTATCATCCCAGAATACAGGGAGAATTGTTTCCCCGCTTTTTTCTCCTTTAATATCCAGCTCAATGAAAAAGGCCAGTTTTTCGGAAGTATTATCAAGTGTAACATGTACTTGTTGCTTGTCGCCTGAATCCTTGAATTCATGTGAAACTTCGATTTTGGTTTTTGGCATAGAGCCTGAATGTGCAAGCGAAGGATCTGTTAATAGTTAACCGAGTTCGTTAATAGTTCACAAAATAGTGTGAATTCCGAAATGTCTTAGATGTCAATCCGAGGCTGCTATGCGATCTAAGTCAACGTCTGCTTAAAAACTCCCTTTGGTTCTCTCTTTTATATTAATTTTTTACTATTAAAAATTCCCACATTTGGTTTATATTGCTTTTTTGCAATGTTATTTATCAAACACCGCTCCTGTGATTAACCCTAAAACTTATTTAAAAGACCTGAATCATTTCCTTAAAGCAGGGATATGGAAGTCTGACTTGTCCGATGAAGGAATTGTTAAACGTTCTGCTTATCAAATTTTAAAAGTTGGAATACTATCATACAAGCACTTTCAGGATGATAAATTACAACTTCGGGCTTCTGCTCTTACATTTTTTACTTTATTATCCATCGTACCCGTATTAGCATTGGCTTTCGGGCTTGCCAAAGGATTCGGCCTCGACAAGGAACTGGAGATCCAGCTTTTAGATAAATTCAGTAGCCAGCAAGAAATATTGGTACAGAGTCTGGAGTTTGCCCGGACATTACTTGATTCAACTAAAGGCGGATTAGTAGCAGGTATAGGCTTAGTATTTCTGTTCTACTCAGTAATGAAACTTCTCAATAACATTGAAGATTCATTCAATGGAATCTGGTATGTAAGGCAGCAACGAACTATTACCCGAAAAATCACTGATTATTTAAGTATAATGCTTATTGGCCCTATACTGATTGTACTTGCAAATAGCTTAACCATATTTATTACGAGTGAGATCGCATCACTGACTGAAACGGTTACCCTGATAGGTTTATTTAAAGGTATCATATTTCCTCTATTGAGACTATTACCCTATGTGGTTGTATGGATACTTTTCACGCTGATATATATGATCATGCCAAATACCACAGTCCGGTTCAAATCGGCCATGATTGCCGGAATTATCGCTGGAAGTACTTTTCAAATCGTTCAATGGGCTCTTATCTATTTTGGAGTAAATGTATCCAGGTACAACGCGATTTACGGCAGTTTTGCGGCTCTGCCATTGTTTCTCATCTGGCTCCAGTTAAGTTGGTTGATTGTGCTTATTGGTGCTGAAATATCCTATGCGATACAACATGCAAGCAATTATGAAAGCCCTGACGAGGATGAATTCAGCATTGCTGCCAAAAAGAATTTAGCACTATCCATAAGCCTTTTAATAATCAAAAATTTTAAAAATGGTGGTCTTCCAATGACTGCAGATCAAATCAATACCCATTTTGAAGCTCCTGATAAACTTCTGCGAGAAGTTATAAGGGCACTTATGACCTGCCGGATTTTGTCAGAAACAAAAACAGCCGATGATACTTCCGCTTATCTACCCGCACAAGATACGGACAGATTAGACGTATGCAATATCCTCCAATCATATGAAAACATCGGGGTACCTGTAAAGGATTTAAAAACTAATGAATATATCATATTGATTACTGAAATTGTCGATAAAATGAATTTTACATTAATCAAATCGAAAGAAAATAAATTGCTTAAAGAGTTATAGTACATTTTCACCTTAAATTGCGAGCTGTTTAAACTTGGATTTACCCACAAAAGACTATTCAAAATTCAAAATTCAGGAGATTATAATTCCTACCTAAGTTTCCAAATGTCTTGACGTGATTTGTAGCTAGGGTAATACTACGATTTGCTTTTTGTCATACAAATAAATCCAAATCTTACCCTCCAATATTACTTCTAATAATTAAATATATGTACCGAATGGCAGTTTCACCATTCAAATGGATCAGCAAATAATATTTTTTTGATTAACCATCTTTCCAAACACTTGAATCCATCAGAAATCTCTTCTCGTTATTGTCGGCAGAAAATAAAGAAGCCGGATAAATCGCTTTATCCGGCTTCTTTCGTGACTCGACTGGGGCTCGAACCCAGGACCCTCTCCTTAAAAGGGAGATGCTCTACCTGCTGAGCTATCGAATCCGTTCGATCAAAAGCAACCAATCTTCAGATACCTACTACAGACTATTCTTTATATTTGCCCTTTTGAAGACCACTTACTTCAAAATTGGAATGCAAAGGTAGTAGGATATGCAAAAAATACAAAGTCGCATATTTAAAATAATCATATTATTATGTGCGAATTTGAATCCAGCACAAAACTGCGATGGAGCAATCGATTATGCACGTACACAGGCCCGGGCAGATTCACTTTTTGCCGTCCAAAAATATTTACAATCCTATGAACTCTACGACTCAATACATAGCGTTGGCAAACTGAGTTCACCCGCCATGCTGATGAAAATGGCCTTTATCAAGGAAGGTCTCGGTGATTATGCGATGGCTTTATATCATCTGAATGAATACTATATACGCACTTCAGATGAGATGGCCCTGGAAAAAATGGAAAGTCTGGCAAAAGCTTATGATCTGGTTGGCTACCACTACTCCGATAAAGAATATTTTATAAGTGTTTACCACAAATACTACAATTACCTGTTAATTGTGCTGATCACGCTTGCCGTGATTTTTCTTGCCGTAATCATTTACGGGAAATTCAAACAGCATAGAAAACAGGCAGGTAACTATGCTCTTCTGGCTATAGTTTCAGGCTTACTTCTGCTGCTGATCAATCTGGGTATGGGATTTCAGGAAGGCATTATCACACATCCAAATACCTATATTATGAGTCAGCCGGCCTCTAGCTCAGAGGTGATTGACATTGTCGGAAAAGGCCATAAAATAATCATTGACAACGAAAACGATGTCTGGCTCAAAACCATTTGGAATGATAAGGAGGCTTTCATTAAAAAGAAAAATGTGATGCCGGTTTCAGGCTGGTAAACACCTGGTGCCGGCAGGAAGGGTAACCATTTTCATCTTTAGTCGGCGGTAAATAAGGATTAACTACGAATTTAATAGTGTAAAATGAAATTCGAAATTCGAAGCTAAAAGCTAAAAGCTAAAAGCTAAAAGCTCGAAGCTCGATGTCAATTGTCAATCCCTAAATAAGGTTGACCGTTTTTTTAAACAATCATTTACCATTTCACTAATTCACGCATGTACGCATTTATCATCTCCGCTGAAGTAACAGTGACACTGTAAATAATTATACCCAATCTCTATCCAAACACTTCCCTTTATTAAATTTACAGCCGCAAAATGAGAACAAAAAACAATATTATCAGGAATATACGCGTAGAGTCCGTCGCAGCGGAAGGGAAATGTATTGGTAAAAATAACGGACAGGTGATTTTTATTTCCGGTACTGCACCTGGCGATCTGGTGGATATACGGATCGTGAAAAAGAAAAAAAATTACCTGGAGGCCGTACCTCTTAAATTTCATGAATTGTCTGATAAGCGTGTCGAACCATTCTGCTTTCATTTTGGACAATGTGGAGGATGCAAATGGCAGCACCTGAACTATGAATCACAGCTTGAGTTCAAGCAACAACAGGTAATTGATCAGCTCGAGCGGATCGGGAAAGTACAGATACCCCATGTCAGCCCGATCATCCCCTCTGACAAAACCCAACTCTATCGCAATAAGCTGGAATATACCTTCACCAACCGTCGCTGGCTTACAAAGGAAGAAATTGAAACAGGCGAAAGCATAAACCGGAGCGGGCTTGGATTTCATATGCCCGGCAGATTTGACCGTGTGCTTGATATAGACCATTGCTACCTGCTTCCGGAACCTTCGAATGAGTTGAGGCTGTTTTTGAAGTTTTTTGCGATCAACAACAATCTCACCTTTTATGATGTACATAGTCATTCCGGGTTACTTCGAAATCTGATCATCCGGGTTTCGGATACAGGAGAAATTATGGTTATCATCCAATTCGGGGAAAATAACCCTGATAAAATTCAGTTTCTGATGGATGTGGTAAACACTTCCTTTCCCGAAATCACTTCGCTCAATTATGTGGTAAATACAAAAAAGAACGACACATTCCACGATCTGGAGGTAAAAAATTATGCCGGAACACCGTACATTACCGAAACAATGGATGATTTACATTTCCGGATCGGGCCGAAATCATTTTTTCAGACCAACACCTCTCAGGCGTTAAAACTTTACCGGATTGCCCGGGAATTTGCCGGCCTGACAGGAAACGAAGTGGTTTATGACCTCTACTGCGGTGCCGGAACCATTTCAAATTTTATTGCCCGCAATGCGGGACGGGTAATAGGACTTGAACACATTAAAGAAGCAGTAAATGACGCAAAAATTAATTCGGAAATAAATAACATTGAAAATACCGAATTTTATTGTGTTGATATCAAAGACAACCTGAACGCAGATTTTTATAGCACACATGGCAACCCGGATGTGATCATTACCGATCCGCCCCGCGCAGGTATGCATAAAGATGTGGTAAAAGCATTGATCGCATCTGAGGCAAATAAGATTGTGTATATAAGTTGCAACCCTGCCACACAGGCCAGGGACATTGAACTGATGTCGGGATATTATAACGTATCGAATGTACAACCTTTAGATATGTTTCCGCATACCCAGCATGTAGAAAATGTGGTTTTATTGCAGCAAAAATGAACAGAAATGCAAAACGACCCGGAACTTGATGGCAAATATTTAGGAACCATTTCAAAAGATTTTGTAATGGTGTCCGAAACAATCAAAGAGGCTTCCTATCAGGTACGAAAACAGGGATTCTCGGATTATCCAATATTTCCTATCTCCAAAAAGGATATTTCGATCGGCCAGTTGCTGATTGCCAAACAGGACGCTGCCATTGAATGGAATTATAATATAACGTACATCGATGAATTTGTACAGCGAAAGATTGTTGCTGAAGAAAAACTGGATGATTTTAAAAAAATTTACAAAGATCCGGACGAGTTTTGCTGCCTGTTTGTTATGGATGGTGCATTTACAAGCTTCCTGTTTATCCCCTACCCGGTAGATTGAAAAGGCCATCCGGTTGTTTAAAAGCAACTGAAATTTCTTTTACACCCCACACTCCACAATAAGGTCACCTGACGCAAATCTTTACTTTCTAACACCTGGATCAGTGTAATTTGACAGGCCGCAGGCAGGGACCTTATTGCAGGAATGCCCATGACAACTCTCTTAACCTGCTTCAACCCTGGTGTTTGTTTCGCTTCAAGGTTCTCCGGCATGTAGAATGAAACAGTGAGTATTAATTACTGTTCGTGCTGTTAACCGGCAGATACAGTGGAGTAACCTTGAAGTGGATAAGGTTTGGGTAGTATTTCCCTTCACTTTCTGATTTGATTGACCGTTTCACAGGGCAGCGGCGCATGCATGCTCAGGCAGGCAAACCTGATTTCAGGGTTCAAATAGCTGCCGGACGGGTGTTGAAGGTTGGTAAAAATGCATTTTTCTTTGCCCAAGTGATAAAAATAAGTGATTTAAACCACAATGAAAGCTATACGGCCTGCAAATGGATATTGTGGAAAAAAATGGCCCCAAAAGGCATGTCATAAAAATTGCTGATTTTAACTTTTTTGACAAAAAAGTAAATCACGGAAAAAACATGACATGGTTATGACATGCCTGTTTCTCCCGATCCACCCAAAATTCGAATTTCACTTTTTATTTTCATTATCTTTATCTAACGATGTAAAGGAATTATCTGAATGATAAAAATGCATTGTTTTAGATATTTTGAACAGCAGTAAATAATTTTAACCTGAATCATGGAAAAATTAATGCTACTATCCCTGCCGCTACTGCTGAAAAGAATTTGTTTTTATTCAACGGTAATATGCTTACTAATTTTTTGTGGAGCAGGATGCGGTGAAGACGAAAACGATCAAAACGACTTGTCCGTCAGTTTTAAGTTTCAACTACTGGATGAGCATAGGGTTCCTTTTACTGCTTTTCTGGAAGGTGAAAACATTGTTTTTAGTTTTCAAATCATAAATAACTCCATAAAAACAATATTCTTTCAGTCCATGGATACAATATATCCTCAAAGTTAAATCCGGTAAAATCAATGAAACCAGGAAGCTGCTAATAAAGCAATAGAAATATGAAAAAGATTTTGACGTTAACAATACCTGTAATTCTGATCTTCATCAACTCCTGCAATAAGGAAAATAGCCTCATACCCGATATTTACTGGGGTGAGGTTACGGCATTGAAAAACGGGGAATCCTGGAATGGGAAGATCAGGGCAGCGCCAAACGCAATTTTTGGCTATGGCTTTGATATTCGAATTGACGTGTACAATGGATATGATATTCAAATAGAGTCGTTTAAAATAACCAAAATTCCCTATCTGGAACGGTATTATATCATCGACACAATTAAATCAAATGTTGATTCGGTTTTGACCGGCGCTTCTTATGGGACACTTTTAGGTGGAGATGTAATAGGTAACCTTTATAATGTTTTCCCGGGAGATATTAATAATTTTATTACTGTAACTTCATATAATGAGACGACAAGGGAAGTAGAAGGAGCGTTCGAGGTGATGTTTGTGAAGAGACCAATACAGGGTTATATCGGAGATCCATCTTCGCCGGATACACTGAGATTCACAAATGGCATATTTCATACCAAGGTTAATGAATTGGAATAGGGTAATCTTTGTTTTAGCAATAATTCATTCTGGTCTGATAAACGATTCAGTCAAAGCTCAAACTATTGAAACCGAAAACTACAAAAAGAATGAAGTTAGCATTGAATTACTGGGGAGTGGTGTACAGTACTCTATCAACTATGAACGTAGTGTTTATAATAAAAGCAGATTTGACTTTAAGGTAAAAACCGGATTGACATTTAATCCATTTACACCCTTTGTTACCCTGGACTTAAATGAAAAAGGAGATGAATACGGCAATAACTCTTTCATTCCGTTTGGCGGAATTGGGTATGGGTGGAAATTTTAAAATCACAAATTAGGAATAACAGGAATAATAACTTTTTTTTGTTGATTTTAATTATCAAGGACGGCCTATTTAACTGGCCCGGGTTATTTATCCTTAAAATGATCCCATCCCTGTGCCTTTAAATTGATAATCTGTTCCTGCTTCGTCACCATTACCGGTTTCTTCTCTTTCTTATCCATATATCCTATTAAATGAATATCGGGATGCATATCTACCTTCTTAAGGTCTTCCTGTTTAATAGTAAATAACAACTCATAATCTTCACCTCCATTTAACGCACAGGTAACAGGATCAATTTTGAATTTAACGGCGGTTTCGTACGTCAACTGGTCAACGGGTATTTTTTCCTCAAATATCCGGGCGCCAATACCGGATTGTTTGCATATGTGCATCAGATCTGAGGCAAGTCCGTCCGAAATATCGATCATTGAGGTAGGTACAAGCCCGGTATCCTGGATCTCGTAGATAATATCCGTACGAGCCTCCGGTTTCAACTGCCGTTGTACAATATAGTCATACCCTTCCAATTTGGGTTGCATTTCAGGATTGGTCAGAAACACTTGTTTTTCTCTCTCAAGAATTTGCAGGCCCATATATGCGGCGCCCAGATCGCCTGTGACACAAATAATATCCTGATCACCTGCACCTGATCTATATGCAATCTTTTCTTTATCGACGACACCTAATATCGTAATAGAAATAAACAACCCCGAAGGTGATGCCGTGGTATCTCCACCTACAAGATCCACCTTATAATTCTTGCAGGCAGCATGAACACCTTCATAAAATGCA
>JACZXH010000039.1 GCA_022571715.1 Bacteroidota bacterium
ATTTGTGAATTGGAAAGGTCTGAATGGCAATCATCAGGTTGAGGTTATCGAAACAAACCAATTTAATTGCCTAAGTGACCCGGTTTTGTTTAATGTCACAGTCCATCCTCTCCCACCTGTTGCTTTTGCACTTCCGCTGGTACGAAATTTCAGCAAGGATGCCGCTAATGTTCTATTGTCCGGGGTACCTCACCCTTTTATTACCGATCCATTCCCGGATGAACCAGGGTCCAGAAGAGACAGCCTCTTTTTAGGACCGGGTGTCATTGTTGACTTTTCTGGAAATTATGCGTTTGATCCGGATATAGCTGGTTCCGGAGTTACGCATGACATCACGTACCAATACACCAATGATTACGGGTGTACCAATCAGGTTACAGAACAGTTTTCTGTATTCGATGCAAGCGCCTCAGTTGTACTTGTGGACGATCCACTAACTCCTCTTGACTTAGAATATTGTGAAGATTTTGGTGTATTGCATATTAGAATTAGTGATACTTTTCTTCCTGATCCTGGTTTTGAATTCCATGAATTTACCGGTCCGGGTATAACCGACAATGGAGACGGCACGGCATTTTATGATCCGTTGTTTGCAGCAGATTCCACCGGAACCGGAGTAAATCGTGTAGGAGGTGAAAAGAAAATTGTTTATACGCAGCGCGAAATCGGAAATGAAACCAATGTAATTGACTGGGGTGAGCAATTTACCACCGTAAACCTGGTACCTACCCTGTCTCCAATTATAAGTCAAACGGATTTTTGCTCTCATGATCCGGAATTGATCCTTACCAGGGACCAGGGACTAAACCCGTTGGCCTCCTTCTCCTTCTTTGTAGTGGGAGCTGACTCTACCAACACCCTGATTACTGAAAGTGCAGGACCCGTATTTACGTTGATTCCGGGAAATGAATTTTTTACACCGGACGATTTTACAGCACATGTGATTACAATCGGTTACGCATACGAAGATAACACGAGTACTACTTGTAACGATACGACCACATTTGAAATAACCATCAACCAACGGCCTCCGGCGCCAACCTCTCCGAACATATTTGGCTGTATAGGAGATACAGATTTCGAACTAACCGTAACAGATCAGGTTACAGGAGCTAACATTAAATGGTATACTAGTTCCTCCCTAGATCCAGAAACGTTAGAAGCTTCAAGTGCGATCTTTAAACCCATAGTTACAGGAGACGTTTCATATTGGGTTACACAAGAAATAAACCTGTGTGAAAGCTTGTCCACTGAAGTACCTATTACCGTGACAACAGTACTAGAAAAGGATCTCGGGATTACGTTGTTAGGAGGAGCTGCTTGTATAGATGAGGGTACACAATTTTTTGGAACCGCCATTCTGGAAAATACCCTGGATATTGTTCTATGGGAATGGGATTTCGGTGATGGTGATAATGAAACAGGAACAGGTCAAAATCCGGTGCATGTCTATGCAGAGCCAGGCAGCTATCTCGTATCGCTCATCGTCACGAATATAGGAGGATGCCAGAATCTTACTCCACTTACGCAACCTATTACGGTGGGTTCGCAACCTGTGGTGCAATTAGATTACACAGGAATCTGTGCCGGACAATCCTCTATTTACAATAACTTGACCATCGATACGGAAAGCGCCATATCCGATTCAATTATCTGGACGTTTATGGACTGGGAGCGGAATATCGTTGATCAGATATTTGAAGCGGATCAGTCAAAACTGACTGATGATATCTCGTACACGTACGTAGTCTCAGGCCGTAAACGGGTTGCACTTACCGTGTTTACGACCACAGGTTGTGTAAGTTCTGATACGCTCGAACTGTTTATCCTGCCAAGCATTACAGTTACAACCGATGATTTTTATGATGCGGAGGATTTTGAGTTGACCGCCGATCAATGGATTGCATGGGGTGATGCACAGGAAGACTTTGCATCAAGCTGGCGATATGCCCTACCGGCAGGAAGTACGATAACACCACTCGACGGAGAAGCCTGGGTAACCAATCCGGATGGCGCGTATCCTGCGGATGACGCTTCAGTAATTTACAGCCCTTGCTTTGATATTTCCGGGCTTATACGTCCCATGGTTGGATTCTCTTCATTTACCGATGCGAATAAGGGTCAGGACGGAGCCGTATTTCAATACTCCGCAGACGGTAAATTTGACAACTGGAACACCATAGGCACCAATTCATCAGGGATCAACTGGTACGACCAGGCTGATATTACAAATATTCCGGGCTCGCTTGAATCGAACAGAAATGCCTATGGTTGGTCGCAGGAATTTTCCGGCTCGCAGGAATTTTCCGGCTGGCAGGAATCAAAGCAATCAATCGGCACAAGTACAATTCCGGAAGATGTACGAAGCCATGTGATATTCAGGTTCGCATTCAATAGCGGCGCCAATCAAGATTTTGATGGTTTTGCATTTGATAACTTTTTCATTGCGGAGCGGAGCAGGATTGTTGTTCTTGAACATTTTGAAAACCTCAGTGAAACATCCAGAATACAAACAGATTTTATTCCTGACATTTCCTCTGATGAAAATGAGCTGATCAATCTTCAATATCGTGCAGGAGACGAACCATTGTTTTCTTCTGAGGTGAATGCCAGAATGGAATATTATGGAATCACCACGGCAACGGCACCGTATGCCATTTTCGATGGTATAGAAACCAATACAGAACCTTTAGATCAGTGGGGGGTGTCTGCCTTTGACTTGCGGTCGTTGAATAACCCTAAAGTGAAAATTCAGATATCCAATGCGCAATCCAACAGCGGCGAGCTGTCAGTAATTACCCAGGTAGAAGCCATAGAAGATATCAATGATCCATTCATTATAATTACTGCTATTATTGAAAGGGATGCGAATGGATTAAAGAATGTAGTGCGTAAAATGCTGCCAGATGCATCCGGCAGAAGAATTGAAAATTTGATGAAAAGTGATGCTCCTATAGCCTCCTCATACACCTGGCCACTTAACAATCTTGACCCGACTAATGAATTAGATATCGCCATTGTAGCTTTTGTTCAGGATCTTGAGACCAATGAGATTTTACAATCGGCCGTACGTGATATTGATGAGACACTCATTGTAACAGGACTGGATGAACTTGCAGACGGTACAAAATATCTGTTGTACCCTAATCCCGCATCGGAAAAGGTGACGCTTACTTTTATGAAGCCTGCTATATATGACATCAACTTGAAAATCTACAATCAGTTTGGTAAGCTACTTTTTACTCAGTTGATAAAAACAGGGGAATATCAGACAGAGATCAGTGTCAATAAATATGCAATTGGGGTATATCTGCTTCAGCTTGAAACTAATTCTGAAATTCTTTTGCGAAGCAAATTTATCATCTCACACTAAGATCATCACCTTCGGGTTTTTACATGAAGGAGATTTGATTTTAACCAACATAATAATTCAGCGATCTTCATTGATGATCTGTTAATATCAGGTTTTACATCTTGTCTTTACTTAAATTTGCAGCAGATTAACTAATCCGTTGATTTATAATGCCGCAAGAAATAATGAAAAATTTTATCATTGATTTTGACAGCACATTTACAAAAGTGGAGGCGTTTGACATACTTGGCGAAATCGTTCTGGCTGACCATCCTGAAAAGGAAAAAGTCCTTAATCAAATCAAAAAGATAACAAATAAAGGCATGGATGGCACACTGAATTTGCGTGATTCCATCGAAAAACGGCTTAATATACTTTCGCCACATAAAGATGATCTGAATGAGTTGATTACGCAATTGAAAAAGCAGGTTTCCAAATCATTTGAACGAAACAGAGAGTTTTTCAGCAAATTCCGAAATCATATTTACATCGTTTCGAATGGTTTTAAAGAATTTATTGTTCCGATTGTTTCGGAATATGGCATAAAACCCGACCATGTGTTGGCCAACGAATTTACGTACGATGAGCAAGGCAACATTACTGGATTCGATATTACCAATGCATTAGCCTCGAATGAAGGAAAAGTGGAAACTATCAAAAATCTTAATCTTAAGGGTGAAGTGTATGTAATAGGAGATGGATATACCGACTTTGAAATTAAAAAAGCAGGACTGGCAAGTAAGTTTTATGTCTTCACCGAAAATGTAAGCCGTAGATCCGTACTGGAAAATGCAGATCATGTGGCACCCAGCCTCGATGAATTTTTGTTCGTACATAATATGAATACGGTACTATCTTACCCCAAAAACAGGATCAATGTACTTCTGCTTGAGAATATCCACGACAAGGCTTTTGATATCTTAAAGGAAGAAGGGTACCAGGTAGAGATTCTGCACGAGTCGCTGGATGAAGATATGCTTTGTGAAAAAATCAAAAATGTTTCTATACTTGGCATACGATCGAAAACAAACGTGACAGAAAATGTGCTGGAAAATGCCAATCGCCTGATAGCCATTGGAGCGTACTGCATTGGAACCAACCAGATTGACCTTGAAGCCTGCCTGCGCAAGGGTGTTGCAGTATTTAATGCTCCTTATGGTAATACCAGATCTGTGGTTGAGCTGGCTATAAGTGAGATCATCATGCTGATGCGTAATATCCCAGACCGGATCATGGAAATGCATGCTGGGGTGTGGAAAAAATCAGCTCATTTGAGCAATGAAATACGTGGAAAAATACTGGGCATCATCGGGTATGGAAACATCGGATCACAGCTCTCTATACTAGCTGAAGCAATGGGTATGAAGGTGTTTTATTATGACCTTGAAGAAAGACAGACGATAGGAAATGCCGTTAAATGCCAGTCAATGAATGAATTGTTTGCATTGGCGGATGTGGTAAGCCTTCATGTGGACGGAAGACCTGAAAACGAAAATATGATCGGTGAAAAGGAGATCAGTCAGATGCGGGATGGAGCAATACTTTTAAATCTGAGCAGGGGTAATATCATTGATTCAGACGCGCTGAAAAAAGCAATTGAAACAGGTAAGCTAAGAGGCGCAGCGATTGATGTTTACCCTAATGAACCCAAAACCAATCACAACACATTCAGCAGTCCGTTGATAGGACTTCCGAACACAATACTGACCCCACATATTGGAGGCAGCACACAGGAAGCACAGATGAATATCGCGGATTATGTGCCTAATGTAATCATGGATTTTATCAATTCAGGCAGTACTAACAACAGTGTTAATTTTCCTCAAGTGAAACTTCCTGTATTGGAAAATGCACACCGCTTGATGCACATACATCATAATGAACCGGGAATACTGGCCAAAATTGATAAAGTACTTGCCGACCATAACATCAACATTGTAGGGCAGTATTTGAAAACCAATGACATCATTGGATATGTGATAACGGACATTGACAAAAAATATCCGAAGGATGTCATCAAAGACCTTAAGAAAATTGATCACACCATACGTGTCAGGCTATTGTACTAACTGATACAATTTGCACGGGATTAAAAAGCGTACTCCTAAAAAACATTCAGGAAACGGGATTAGAAATATCTTATTGTTTTAGTGTTGTATTACCGGTACATTTGTCACCCCTGCTGAGATTCATGTTTGTTAAACCTAACATTTAACAAATACCGGGATGGACGATCAATAAAATTGGACTGCATCTTCACTTTGGGGACCTCGGTCAGGCTTATGCATGGCCAGGCTAACAGCAGATAATTGCAATGGTAAGGTCAGCCCAAATCCTGTTTACAAGGGTTTAATTAAACCAATCTCAGCAGGTTTTTTTGGATAGTATGCTTTCGTTGACGCAGTCATATCATGCTTAGCCGATTTTGGTTCTCAATACCCGGTTCATTACCTCTTATTTTTTAATCAAGTACCGATTACTATTTTAACGATCATTGGCTACAGATGTATAACACTTTTCTTACTCCCGGGCCTTCGCAACTGTATTTTACATTTGATTTCCATCTTAAACAGGCTTTAAGTGAGCGCATTCCATCTATCTCACCTGATGGACGGAAATTTAAAAATATCTACCAAGTATTGAAAAATAATCTACGGACATTATTGAAATTACCAGATGATTATCACATCTTATTATTGCCATCGGTTCATGTGGCCAAAGAATACGCCATCCGGAATCTGATTGTAAAGGAGTCTTTTCATTTTATAAATGGTCCTTATGGTGCTGCATTTTTTGACCTATCTGTTGTGATGGGTAAAAAACCACTTCGAATGATCGCTCTGGAAGGAACAGGTTTCGATATGGAGAGCCAAAAGTTACCCGAAAACATCGGGTTGATAGCCATAACTCACAACGAAACGTTTACAGGTACGCAGTTTCCCGTTTCTGATATTCATACTATGCGTGAAAAATATTCGGATGCGCTTATTATTCTGGATGTATCCTCATCCCTACCCTTTGCAAACCTCGATTTCAATATAATTGATTGTGCGTGGTTTTCAGTACATCATGGATTTGGCTTACCTGCCGGATTGGCTGTTTTGCTTGTAAACGAAAAATGCCTTATAAAATCAAAACACCTACATAATAAAGGACTTGTTCAGGGGAAATATTTGTCTCTTGATTACCTGACAAGGCTTGAAGAACACAATCTGACTCCAGAAACGCCGAATGTACTTGGTGTTTATCTTCTTTCGAAAGTAATTGAAGATATGCTGTATAAAGGTACAGATCAGATCCGCAGAGAAACGGAGTATAAAGCTGCCCTAATGTATCATTTACTGGAAACACATCGATCTTTACTTCCATTTGTAAATGAGAGAGCAATTCGATCAAAAACAACCATTGTTGTTGAAGCCGGCAATGTTTCATTCTGGAAGGAATACCTTAAGAAACAGCATTTTATTATAGAGACGGTAAAAGGCAAACTTGAAAAATCACACTTCCTGATCGCAAATTATCCTACACACTCCAAAGAGTCGTTTGAAAAACTTAGTGACCTATTGCAGGCAGTGGAAAAACCTGTTTCATAGATGAATTTTAGTGTTTTACAACTATTTTTGCAGCATTAATCTCCACATGAAATGGATCCTATAAAAAATATACTTGTATGTATTGACCTAAGCGATACTGATAATGATCTTTTATCCTATGCCCGTTTCATTGTAAATGCGGCCAAAATACCAGAAAAAATTTACTTTATTAATATTCTCAGGCATTTTCACATTCCAAAGGAAATTCATAAAGATTTTCCTCATCTTGAAGATACTGTTATTAATGAACGAAAGGAAGACATAAATAAGGAAATTGATAAGTTCTTTGGGCATGTAAAGAAAGTGAGTAAAGAAATAATTGTAACTGCAGGGTCTGGGTTAAAGACACTATTGAAGGTTATCGATAAAAAAGAAATAGACCTGGTGCTGATCGGCAGAAAAAACGACGGAAGCGGCCAAGGAATGCTTACCATGCGCATGGGTCGTAGATGCCCTGTCACGTTGTTTATCATACCTCAAGGCAGCAATAAAAAAATTGACAAAGAACTTCACAAATGGAATATTCTGGTACCGGTTGATTTCAGCAAATATGCACTACTTGCAGTACAGTTTGCCGTCAACCTTGCCAAAAAATTCAAACATACTGAAATATTCTGTCAGCACGTTTATAGTGTTCCGATTGGCTACCATTACACGGGTAAGACGCACGACGAATTTGCTGAAATAATGAAACAAAATGCAAAGAAAAAGTTTAAAAGATTTATAAACGATTGCGACTATTCGGATGTAAAGATTAATGATGTTTACACACTGGACGATGATGAAAATATTATAGAGGATATTCATAATTATGCAAAGCAAATAAACGCTACTGGAATCATATTCGGTTCGAAAGGGATGACCACCACGTCTTCGATTTTTCTGGGAAGCACGGCCGAAAAACTTATTAAAATAGATGCCGAATTTCCTTTACTGGTAGTTCGTATAGCAGGGGAGTATCAAGGATTCATGCAATTGATTAAAAAAATATAGTGCAGTTACCGTTAATAAATGAAACGGATTATTAAAAAATTCTACACATTGATTTACGGGGATGATGGCGATCAGTCATATCGGAATAAAGTGATTTTGTTTTACCTTACAATAATCATTTCAACTGCCATCCTTTTGATCATTGTCAAGGGTATTTTAATTAATATTCCTGATTGATTAAACCCCCTTTGTATATCATTAGTCTAACTATAAAAACAGACTACCATTGGAAGATAAGGAGCTTCTTGCAAAAATTCGTGATCCGAACAGTCGTAATTACGGCTTTAATCTGCTAGTAAGAAAATATCAGGAAAAAATATATTGGACCATTCGTAAAATGGTGGTTGACCATGAGGATGCAAATGATATTACACAGGAAGTGTTCATCAAGGTGTGGAAAAACCTCGATAAATTCAGAGCTGACGCCCAGCTTTTCACATGGATTTACCGAATTGCAACTAATGAATGTTTGAATTTTTTGAAAAAAAAGAAACGATGGTTTTTTGTTCCATTGGGAGATATTGAAGGTGAACTTAGCGAAATGCTGGATAATTCACCATTTATTAAAGGAGATGATATTCAGAAAAAACTTCATAAAGCGTTGCTTACCCTTCCAGATAAACAACGACTTGTATTCAACATGAAATATTTTGACGATATGAATTATAAACAAATTGCAGATATCACACTAACAAGTGTTGGATCACTTAAGGCCAGCTATCACCACGCAGTTAAGAAAATTGAACAATTATTGAATTCAGATTAAACCCCTGCTGTAAATTAATGTCTAATAATCGAATGGGAAAGTTATATGACCATAATAACCGGAAATTGAAACTGGAAGATATTAATAAAGACAACATCTTCAGTGTGCCTGAAGGGTATTTTGATGAACTTCCTGCTATTATTCAGGCAAGAGCGTTGGAGACTTCACCGAAAGCACGGATTCATTTGTTTACTCCTGCCCGCAATTGGCAAACAGCGTTGATAGCTGCTACTGTGATATTACTTGTAGTAGTTTTTGCCATTTTCAATTTTCCAAAGACGGTTGTAACTACTCCTGAAGACATTCTTGCACAAGTGGATGTAGAAGACATAATCGCATATCTCGATTTTTCTGATCTAACAACCGCAGAAATACTTGCTGAATGGAATCCGGAAAGTGCTGATCTGGAAGAATTTATTCAAGATAATACACAACTTTTGAATGATGAAGAACTTAAAACCATTGATTTAATTGACCTGTACGAAACATACGGAATAGGTGAAGAAAATTTATTTTAAAAATATCACACAAGTAAACTATTTACAATGATGAATAAATCAACAATAGCATCGATAATATTCTTTGTTGCCATGGCCGCGACAACAACCATTATTGCACAGGATAGCGAAGCCATGAAAAAAATTGAAAGTATACGCATTGCGCTCATTACTGAAAGTTTAGGGCTCTCTCCGGAACAGGCGCGCGAATTCTGGCCTGTATATAATGAATACACGCAACATAAAAGGGCATTACGTGTACAACTTGTTGAAGCAGGCAAAAATATGAATCCGCAGACCATCAGCGAGCAGGAAAGCAAGCAGTTGATGGAACTAAGATTGACCATAAAAGAAAAGGAATTAAATCTTGAAAAAAAATACACACTGATATTGATGAGCGTAATTTCATCCAGGCAGATTCTGGAACTGAGAAATGCTGAAAATGACTTTAGGAGGAGATTACTACAGGAGGTGTTTCAACGAAATGAGCAACAAAGACGTCAGCAATTAAACCAGGAACGAATGCGTCAACGGCAGGAATACTTGCGCAAGAAGGGTAACAATTAGCTGATAAACCGTATACATTAAATAAACCTGTATGCCTGATACCTGCATCTTATATCCTGCCACCATCAGGAACTTGCTCTTAGGAGCAGCTTTATTGCTTTTACTATTTGCAGGAAGCGTCTTTTCACAATCTAACGAACAACAAAGTACCGATCAGGAACAATATTCTGAAGCATATTATGACAGCCTGTTAGCTTCCTACCTGGAATATGACTCGCTCCTTCTTTCAGAAATGGAATCCGACTCGGTATCTTTGCTCGACCTGATTGACAATCTGCTTAATGCAGATCATTCGATACATACTCTATCGTTAAGAACAGGCTATACAAGCAACATTCTCAATGCAGGAAGAGATTATGGTATTAATCAATATGGCTTTTCCAGTGGCCTTTCGTATTACCATTCCTTGGGTCTTTATTTCGATATGATAAGCTACTGGAACAGCGACATATCTCCCAAATTCTATTTAACCACGTTATCAGCCGGATACATGGGATCCATTTCAAAAAAATGGTCATTTATTTTTTCGTATGATCATTTTATCTATAATGAAAGTAGCGAAAGCGATCCGGTTGAATATCCATTCAACAACTCACTCAACGCATCTTCTTACTTTGACCTTAAATATGTTACCGCAGGCATCGATTACTCATTTTTATTCGGACAGGAATCGGCACACCGTATCAGACCAAATCTATCTGGGGTGATCCGTACAAAAAAGGTCGGGTTTATAGATAGGATTATTATGCTGCCTGGTATTTATGTTCTGCTTGGCAACGCAAATATTCTGAATACCAGCACAAATTTCCAGACATTAAGGCAAATAATTAGAAAAATAGGTTGGCAACAGTTTTTGTATCTTTATGAACACAGGCGCGACCTAATTGAAAGCCTGATATATCAATCTTCAGAAGACAATGTATTCGGGCTCATGAATTACTCTCTGGGATTTCCTGTATATATGTACATGGGTAAATTTACTGTAATGATGTCTTATATCATCAATTTTCCTGTTGCTCTACCCGGCGAAAATATTGACCTTACTCCTAATTCCTATTTTGGTGCTACGCTGATTTACAACTTACATTTTAAATAGGTTACTTCACATTATTAATCTTTTATCTTTGGCATTTATAATTGCCAGATGAATCACTATTCTCTTTTTGAACTTAACCAGCTTATACGCACTACACTTGATAGACACCTGGATCCATCATACTGGGTTGTGGCAGAAATTGGTGATTTAAATGTAAATCAGAAAGGACATTGTTACCTGGAGTTTATTCAAAAAAAGAATGAAGTTATTGTAGCAAAAATACGAGCTACTATTTGGTCTTATACCTACAGGAACCTGATCGTCATGTTTGAGTCGGTCACTGGATCATCACTGAAACAAGGTCAGCAGATTTTAGCCAACGTATCCATTCAGTTCCATGAAAAGTACGGACTGAGTCTAAACGTCAGGGACATAGATCCGAATTTCACCCTGGGCGAGAAAGCCCGAATACGCCAGGAAACAATCAACAGGCTTATAAATGAAGATCTTTTTGATACGAATAAATCAAAATTTCTACCTTTGGCACCTCTTCGGATTGCAGTGATCAGCTCTCCCACTGCAGCCGGTTATGGAGATTTCATAAATCAGCTTACACATAATCCATACGGGTATGTATTTAACACACGCCTTTTTAAAGCGCTTATGCAGGGATCTGAAGCAGAAGCTTCTATTTCGCTGGCACTTGATAGCATCAACATCCATTCAGACCAGTTTGATGTAACCGTTATTATCAGAGGCGGTGGCTCGCAAGTTGATCTGGATTGCTTTGATTCATACCTGCTTGCCGCAGGGATTGCAGGTATGCCGATTCCTGTGATTACCGGCATTGGGCACGAACGTGATGTAACAGTGGTTGATTTAGTTGCCCATACACAACTTAAAACACCAACGGCAGTCAGCGAATTTCTTATAAATTGCATTGCCCGGTTCGAAACATCACTTGATGATTTTTTTCGCAGATTAAAAAGCAGGTATGGAATTCGTATTCGGAAGGAAGAACTGATACTAAATGAGTATTTTCATAGAATGCGCCAATCTACTTCCTCAATTGTTCAACAGCGGTCACATGCCCTAGATTCGTTATATCAGAAAATTAAGATTGGAGCAAACCAATACATGGATTCTAAAAAAATACAACTTCAGCATTTCAAAACAACGGTGAAACACATGGACCCTGCATTAATTTTAAAACGCGGTTATACCATTACGACATATAGGGGAAAACCCATTAAAAATTATTCCGTTATCGGAAAAGGCGATGAAATCAAAACTTATGCTGAAAAAAATATCATTGACAGTACCGTTAGCAATGTTAAAATTAGAAAATGACAAAGAAAAAATTTAACTACAACAAAGCTATTGAAGAAATAAATAGCATACTTACCAAAATAGAAAACAGTGATCCCGATGTAGACGAACTATCAGTTTTGGTAAATCTTGCACTCAACCTGATTAATAAATGTAAGCAGAAACTTCATGAAACCGAAGAGAAATTAAATGCAGATTTTGATAAAACCGGAAATCCTATAGGAGACGATGCATAAATTTCTGACTTGTTAAAAACACAAAACCCGTATTTTCTATGAATTTAAATTTATTATTATCCATTGCATGCATAACAGGTGTCACTACACTTGCATCAGCGCAGCCCGGCAGATGGCAGCAAAAAGTAGATTATGAGATGGAAATCGATTTTGATGTAAGCATTCATCGGTTTACAGGGACACAAAAATTAATCTATAAGAACAATTCACCTGATACGCTTCACAAGGTGTTTTATCACCTCTACTTTAATGCCTTTCAACCCGGAAGTATGATGGATGTGCGGTCAGAAAATATCCAGGACCCGGACCGTCGTGTTCGTCAAAGAATTGCCCGATTGAAGGACAGCGAAGCCGGATACCTGCAGCCGTTGTCACTCAAACAAAATGGAAAAACTGTTCAGTACGATGTAAACGGTACCATACTCGAGGTTCTGCTTAACAAGCCTGTATTACCTGGCAATGAAGTTGTTCTAAAAATGCAATTTGAAGGACAGGTACCTCTTCAGATCAGAAGATCAGGTAGAGATAATGCCGAAGGCATTTCCTATTCGATGGCGCAATGGTATCCGAAATTATGTGAATATGACTACGAGGGATGGCATGCAAATCCCTATATTGGACGCGAATTTTATGGCACCTGGGGCGATTTTGATGTAAAAATCTCTATTGATCCAACTTTTGTTGTTGCAGCCACTGGCTACTGTCAAAATCCGAATGAAGTGGGGTACGGTTACGAAGATGAAGGCGTAGAAGTAACGCATCAGTTAAATAAAAAACTGACATGGCATTTCAATGCACCAAACGTACATGATTTTGTTTGGGCAGCAGATCCCGATTATACGCATCTTAAAAAAGAAGGCCCCAACGGTATCATATTACATTTTTTTTACCAACCTGATAGTATAACTGAAAAAACCTGGCCGCTGTTGCCTGATATAACCGCGAATGCGCTGGAGTTTATGAATGAACATTTTGGAACATATCCATATAATAAATACAGTGTAATTCAAGCTGGCGACGGAGGTATGGAATATCCGATGGCAACACTGATAAATGGCAGGTCGAGCATGGAAGGCTTGGTAAGCGTGACCATCCATGAATTTTTTCATAGCTGGTATCAGATGGTATTAGGATCAAATGAAAGTTTATATGCATGGATGGACGAGGGATTTACTTCTTACGCCTCAGCTTATACCATGAAATATATCAGGGATTCTAAAAATGACCCGTTACAGAGATTGTACAACAATTACTATTTAATGGCGAAATCAGGAAATGAAGAGCCGCTATCCTCTCATGCCGATCATTTCAACACCAACCGGGCGTATGGTATTGCTACGTATTCAAAAGGGGCGGTCACCCTGGGACAACTCGAATACATTATGGGGAAAGAGGTGTTTGACAGGGCCTTTCGAAGGTACTATAATACATGGAAGTTTAAACACCCCAATCCCACGGATTTTAAACGAATTATGGAAAAAGAATCCGGCCTTGAACTCGACTGGTATTTTCTTGACTGGGTAGGAACTACCCGTACCATTGATTATGGTATCCGTTCGGTAATAAGTAAGGGTGACAAAACAATGGTCACAATTGAAAGAACAGGCCAGATGCCAATGCCGGTCGAAGTGATTGTGGAGTATAATAATGGTGATATAGAAAAATATTATTTACCCTTACGGATTATGAGAGGAGAGAAGCCTGACGACGGGGTAATACCAAGAATAGTGCTGCCTGACTGGCCCTGGACTTATCCGACATATACCTTTGCGATACAAGCCGCAGCCGAAACTATCAAACGTATTGAGATTGACCCCTCAAAACGTATGGCGGACCTTAATCAGTCAGACAATATATTTATCATCGACCAGATTATGCATGCTACATTCGACTGATATCCAAAATTTTATAAACCTGTTTGAAGTTTATATAAATTTGTAGGTGCTTATGTCTTCCGTAATTACAAAAGAGGATACCCAGAAAGAAATTGTGCGGTTGTCAGACCTGATTGATTACCACAGCCATCTATATTATCAAAAAAATACTACGGAGATCTCTGACTATGAGTTTGATCAACTTCTTGACAAACTTATCCACTTGGAAGATTTGTTTCCGGAACTTAAAAGCCCCTTTTCACCTACTCAACGTGTAGGTGGGCCGGTTACGAAAGAATTTGAAGCCGTTGTGCATAAATATCCAATGCTTTCTCTTGGTAACACTTATTCGAGAGACGATATCATTGAATTTGATAAACGGGTCGCCAAAGGTCTTGAAGGACAGGACTATGAATATATTTGCGAATTGAAATTTGACGGTGTGGCTATTAGCTTAACGTACAAAAAAGGACTGCTTGTACGAGCGGTAACCCGCGGAGACGGTATCCGCGGCGACGATGTTACTGCAAATGCCAAAACAATTCGTACGCTGCCCTTAAAAATCAAAAACAAAGATTCCCCGGAAGAATTTGAGGTAAGAGGCGAGGTTTTTCTTTCTAAAGAAGCCTTCAGAAAACTGAATGAAGAACGGGCTGACATCGGGGAAGAAACATATGTCAACGCAAGAAATACGTCCTCGGGTACACTGAAACTTCATGATTCATCAGAAGTCGCAAGGCGGCGTCTTGATTGTTATTTATATTCACTATTAGGACCGGAATCAGATGTAAAAACACACGAAGAATCGATCGCAAAACTGATTGATATGTATTTTAATGTTTCTCCTACATTTCGGAAGTGCCACAATGTGACAGAAATATTTGATTATATTGACGAGTGGGAAACCAGGCGTTTTAAATTACCTGTCGAAACCGATGGTGTGGTTATTAAAGTGAATTCAATATCTCAGCAGGAGGAACTTGGATATACGGCGAAAAGTCCACGTTGGGCAATTTCCTATAAATACAAAGCTGAAAGTGCAACTACAAAACTAAAAGATATCACCTATCAGGTAGGAAGAACCGGCGCAATCACACCAGTTGCAGAACTTGTGCCTGTATTTCTTGCTGGTACAACGGTAAAAAGAGCTTCACTTCATAATGCCAATGAAATAGCCCGCCTTGACCTCAGAATTGGCGATATTGTTTTTATTGAAAAAGGTGGTGAAATAATCCCTAAAGTTACGCGTGTAGATATTTCGAAGAGGGGATACAATGTCCCGAAAGTGACATTTATTACCAATTGTCCCGAATGCAATACTCCCCTCGTACGCAAACAAGGGGAAGCCGTACATTATTGTCCTAACGAGAAGGGCTGTTCAACCCAAATACAGGGTCGTATTGAACATTTCATACAGCGAAAAGCAATGAACATAGAAAGTCTTGGCCCTGAAACTATCAGGGGCCTGCTCGACAAAGGACTAATACATGATGGTGCTGGCTTATATACGCTTAACTTTGATGATCTTAACGGACTGGAGTTCACAATGCAGACAGGAAAAGACCGCATGATGAAATCAAGAAGTCTTCGGGAAAAATCTGCTCAAAATATAATTAAAGCTGTTGAAAAATCAAAAAGTCGTCCTTTTGAAAATGTACTATTTGGTATAGGAATCAGATATGTGGGTGCAACGGTATCCGAAAAGCTGGTTAACCATTTCAAAACTATTGAACGGATTCAGGATGCTGGCTTTGATGAGTTGATCGAAGCGGAAGACATCGGGGAGAGAATTGCCCATAGCATTGAATCCTTCTTCAAAGATTCCGATAATCTGAATTTTATTAACAAATTAAAATATGCTGGATTAATTCTTGAAAAACAGGACGATATATCCGAAATTCAATCCGGCGTTCTGAATGGAAAGACTTTTGTTGTATCTGGAACTTTTAAGAATTTCAGTCGTGATGAAATAAAGGAGTCTGTTAAAAGTCATGGTGGGATAATTATAAGTTCGGTATCTGCAAAACTTGACTACCTTCTTACAGGAGAAAAGCCAGGACCGTCCAAAATTTCCAAAGCAGGAAAACTGGGGATCAGTATGATTACAGAAAACGAATTTCTTGAAATGATTGCTACTCTTAATCAGGATGTTTAAAAATAAATTTCTATCCTTAAGTACAAAATTGTTCCTGAAAAAGAACAAGGTAAGCCGAACGACCACAGGATACCGAATGGCGAAAAACATTGGCATTGTTTTTACTGTTGAAGGGCTTGATAAACACAAGGCAATAAAGGCATTCGTCAAAGAACTTGAAAATGAAGGTAAAAACGTAGAAGTAATGTCCTATCTGGGTAAAGGCAAGGACAACTATGAATTTCTTTTTAATTTTATTTCTTATAGCGATATTAATATCTGGGGTAAAATAAAAAATGAAGATGCACTTAAATTTTCTGAAAAAAAATTCGACTATTTATTTAATATAGATCACATCAGAAATAGAATTATTGAAAATATACTGGCAAGAAGTAAGGCAAAATGCCGTATTGGTGTATATGTGGAAAATAATGATGCGTTCTACGAACTAATGGTTAATTCCAAAGACAATGATAATCCTAGGGAATTAATTCAAATCATGCATCATTATGCAAAGAAAATCGTTGTCAATGGAGAATAAATTTGCAGGAACTGGTGTGGCTCTGGTGACCCCTTTTGATAAAAATCAACGCATTGATTTTAATAGTCTCAGAAAGTTATTAGTACACACAGCAGAGGGTGGTGCAGGGTACTTGATTGTATGTGGGACAACCGGCGAATCTGCTACACTTTCAAATACGGAGAAAAAGGACCTTCTGCAATTCATATGCGAAAATAATGAACAGCAATTACCTGTTGTTTTCGGTATTGGCGGAAATAACACCAATCAACTAATTAATACCATCCGTAATACCAGCCTTGATAAAATTGATGCTATTCTTTCAGTATGCCCGTATTATAACAAACCTTCGCAGGAAGGAATAATTAACCATTTCAGGCTCATTGCCGATGCAAGTCCGGTACCAGTAATTCTGTACAATGTCCCAGGCAGAACTTCCTCCAATATAACCTGGGAAACAACCTGCACACTTGCACAACATCCGAATATCATTGGAGTCAAAGAAGCTTCAGGATATCTCGAACAGTGCATGCGGATTAAGTTGGAATCGCCTGATAATTTTTTACTGATTTCAGGAGATGATCTTTTGACACTTCCAATGCTTTCAATAGGTGCTACAGGGGTTATTTCTGTACTTGCAAATGCATTTCCGGGTCATTTTAAATTGCTAATGAATCAATATTTTACAACAAACCATCTGGATGCAAAAAAAAGTGTTTTCGACCTGCTGGCAATTAACAGCCTTATGTATGAGGAAGGCAATCCTGTTGGTATTAAAGAAGTATTGAAACAAATACACATTTGTGAAAATTATGTGCGTCCGCCCCTATTACCAGCTTCTGAAAAGCTTTCCGCTGATATTGCATTGGCTTTGGAAGAAATGAAAATCAAACCGGACAGGTGAAAGCAAAATGGTTTAGAGTTTGCGAAACCTGATAATATATATTCCATTAGCCAGTATTATATCAGGAATTACCGTAAAGTAGATTAAATCAGGTTTACCCTGCTCTTTTGCACCATCTGTTTCAGTATACCGAACCAGCCAGTATCATTCATACATGTGTTTAGGAATAAAAAGAGAGTGATTGATAAAATCACTCTCTTTTTAATTTAAAATAAAACCAATAAACTACTATTAGCCTTGGTTCTTAATACTTTGTACCTCAATTCTGATCTCCTGCGCAAGGTTTTTCATTTCTTGCATGCCCTTCCTTACACGGGTACCTGCTGCCTGGTTGTTTTTGTCATAAAACTTTTCAAAATCAGCTTCCAGTTGCATTACTTTTTCTCTGAGTTCTTCAAATCTCTTTGCCATAGTAAAATTGTTAAGGTTGACTGTTAATTAAAACATAAAAAATAATTTAAGGCAATATAGTTAAAATCATTAAAATCCCACAAAATAAGCCACTTTTTTACATTAACTCGAACTAATCCTTATTAATTCCTGCTTTTTATACCAACCTTCCTTAAGTTTTTCATGAACAGATTCAAATGCATTAATGGTTTCATCAACATCATCGAGTGTATGGACTGCAGTAGGGATAATCCGCAACATGATTACTCCTTTGGGTACCACCGGATAAATCACTACCGAGCAGAAAATACTGTAGTTTTCTCTTAAATCAACTATGAGATTGGCTGCTTCACCCAATTCACCCTTCAAAAGTACAGGCGTAACAGGCGATTCCGTTGTTCCCAAATCAAAACCTTTATCCCGGAACCCATTCTGCACTGCATTTACGATTGTCCAGAGCTTTTCTCTCATAATTGGTCTTGTACGCAACAATTCAAGCCTTTTTAAACCGCCGATCACCATGGGCATGGGCAGGGATTTAGCAAAAATCTGTGATCGTGTGTTATACCGCAAATATTCAATCACTTCCTTTTCACCTGCTATAAAAGCACCAATAAGGGCCATCGATTTGGCGAATGTAGAAAAGTACAAATCTACATCGTGCTGTACGCCAAAATGTTCGGCCACCCCGGCTCCTGTAGGCCCCATTGTACCAAACCCGTGAGCATCATCCACGAATAACCGGAAGTTATATTTTTTCTTGAGGGCAACGATTTTATCAAGCTTACCTAAATTTCCGCTCATTCCAAACACCCCTTCAGTGATTACAAGAACACCACCACCCACATTTTCAGTAATTTTCTGTGCACGCTGAAGTTGTTTTTCAAGGTTCTCAATATTGTTGTGCGGAAAAACAAAACGCTTACCCATGTGCAGCCTGACGCCGTCTACAATGCAAGCATGTGACTGTGCATCATATACAATCACATCTTTCCGATCAACCAATGCGTCAATTATACTCACAACGCCCTGATATCCATAATTCAGTAACATCCCGGACTCCTTACCTACAAACTCAGCAAGCTGGCTTTCAAACTTCTCATGATATATTGAATTACCTGACATCATTCTTGCGCCCATCGGATATGCAAGACCCCAATCTTCTGTTGCCTTTGTATCCGTTTTCCTTATTTCCGGATCGTTAGCAAGACCCAGATAATTATTGAGGCTCCAGGTAAGCACTTTTTTATCTCTGAAATACATTCTGGGCGCTATTTCCCCTTCAAGTTTTGGAAACATAAAGTATCCCTCTTCCTGTTTGGCATGCTTACCCAAAGGGCCACGGTCAAATAAAAGTTTTTCAAATAGATCCACAGAATATATTATTAGATATTCTCACATTAAATATAAAACACACAATAATAAGAGATTTGGGGTTCTTGTCAAATGACCTAATTTAAATTAATTTCGGGAAAATAATATTTTTTTAAGAGATAATCTAATTTAAATTCAATGATCCCCTGCCTTACCTTATGCAAAAAATAAAAAAAATCCTAATCGCCAATAGGGGCGAAATTGCACTTAGAGTTATGCATTCTGCAAAAGAGATGGGAATTACAACCGTTGCCATTTTCAGTGAAGCAGATAAAAATTCGCCTCATGTCAGGTATGCCCACGAAGCCATTTGCGTAGGACCTCCGCCTTCAGTAGAATCTTATCTGAATGGTGAAAAAATCATAGAAGCATGTAAGCAGACAGGTGCCGACGCCATACATCCCGGCTATGGGTTTTTATCAGAAAACACCGATTTTGTACGTAAGGTCATAGAAGCAAATTTGATTTTTATTGGTCCAAGTCCTGAATCGATGGAAGTAATGGGTAACAAACTTACTGCCAAAGAAGCGGTATCTAAATATAATATTCCCATCATACCCGGCAGTGAAAATTCGATTTCTACTCTTAAAGAAGCAAAAGTTATGGCTATAGAAATCGGGTATCCCGTGCTGATAAAAGCGAGTGCAGGTGGTGGCGGTAAAGGAATGCGAGTGGTATGGAAAGAAGCTCACTTGGCGGAAGGCTTGCAACGTACAACCAGCGAAGCTGCTAAAGCATTTGGTGATGGCGCTGTTTTTCTTGAAAAATTTATCGAGTTTAACAAGCATATTGAATTTCAGATTTTAGGTGATCAGCATGGCAACGTCATTCACCTTTTCGAGCGAGAATGTTCCATTCAAAGACGTCATCAGAAAATTATTGAAGAGGCACCGTCAGCCGCACTTAATGCCGAATTACGTCAAGAAATGGGTCAGGCAGCCATAAATGTGGCCAAATCTTGCAGTTACTATGGTGCAGGCACTGTAGAGTTTATTTTCGATCAAAACAACAATTATTATTTTCTTGAGATGAATACGCGACTGCAGGTGGAGCATCCGGTAACGGAAGCAATAACCGGGTTGGACCTTGTGAAAGAGCAAATAAAGATAGCAGAAGGGAGAAAACTCGATATCAGACAAGAAAACCTGCATATTGCAGGTCATGCAATTGAAGTCAGAGTATATGCTGAAGACCCTTCCAATGACTTTTTGCCCGATATTGGAAAACTTAAAAGATACCGGCGTCCACAGGGACCAGGTGTACGGGTTGATGATGGAATAGAAGAAGGTATGGAAATATCTATATATTATGATCCGATGATCGCAAAACTTATCGTATTGGCTAAAAACCGGAAAGAAGCCATTAATCGTATGACGAAAGCAATTGAAGATTATGAAATCTCCGGAATAGAAACCACGCTTGATTTTTGCAAGTTTGTAATAAATCATAAGGTTTTTATTAATGGAACTTTCAATACCAGATTTGTTGAAGAGTACTTCAGTCCTGAAAAAATCGACTCTTCTTCACAAGCCGGAACGGCCGAATTAAAAGTGGCTGCTGTGGTTGCTTCAAGATTACTTAAAAAACATCAATTGCGTCATATGACTGATTGGGATCGTCATGATTTCAGTAAATGGAGATTAAGGAGCAAAAATTACCAAAAATAGCTGTACATGCATTTACCCTATCCCCTGATCCTTGCTTCGAACAGCCCAAGAAGAAAAGAATTGCTCGCTAATGCAGGATTTCAGTTCAAAATAGTGGTGAAGCCAGTCATTGAAACAATATCAAAAGGACATACACCGGTAAGTGCAGCTATTGCAATTGCCGAAAAAAAAATAAGCATGTATGCGAACCTGGCGAAAAACAATATTGTGATTTGTGCTGATACGATTGTTGCTATTAATGACAAAATACTGGGAAAGGCAAAAAATGCTGACGATGCATTACGTATGCTTCAACTGATAAACGGAAAAACACATGAAGTAATTACTGCAGTGGCTATCTCGTATCCGAAAGGCAAATTTTCATTTTCAGTAACAACAGAAGTAACGCTGTACAGACTCGAAACTGATGAATTGAAAGCCTATATCCGGGCCTATAAACCGTTTGATAAAGCCGGTGCATACGGTATTCAGGAGTGGTTCGGTCATGCCGGAGTAAAGAAAATAAATGGTTCCTACACCAATGTTGTTGGTCTCCCGGTGAGTCAGCTTTACAATAAATTAAAATCACTGTCCACTTGAAGCTTTTTTACGGTTATCTGAAATCATTTCTTAAAGAAGATTTTAACTCCAGGTACTACCTATTCTCCTTTCTTTTTATTACAGGTGCTATAACTTTCAATTACACCATTGATTTCGAAGACGGGATATTGGACAAATTAGATGGTGTGGTACCCCGTACGATGGCATTTTTGGCATTTTACATGGTTTCATACTCAATAATTATTTTGCTCAACAGTGTTTTTTATCCAAAAAATACATTTCACAAGCAAAAGAAGTTCTGGCTAAAAATATTTCTTGGTTTCTTTATTCTGTCGTTTGATACAGCCATTCATCTTTCAGAAATTCTCTCATTTGTGCCTTTTCAAATCCGATTCCTTATTCTAAAGATTTTTAATAACCTGATGAGCCTGTTTACATACTTGCTTCCATTATGGTTTATTTACAGGTATATTGATAAAGACAATACTTCATTTTATGGACTAACTACAAAAGGATTTAATCTGAATCCCTATCTGCAACTGTTCTTAATTGTTATCCCCCTGGTGATCGCTGCTTCTTTTATTGAAAATTTCAATTCGTACTATCCGGTTTATAAACAAAACACGGCATCAGAATACTGGGGCATTGCCTCATGGATACCGGCACTGGGGTATGAACTGACGTACGGATGGAATTTTATTTCTGTTGAATTACTGTTTCGGGGCTTTTTTGTAATAGGGATGGTTAAAATTCTTGGACGGCACGCCATTGTTCCGATGGTAGTAGTCTACTGTTTTATCCATTTTGGTAAACCAATAGGAGAATGTATAAGTTCTGTGTTCGGAGGATATCTTCTTGGCATTATCGCCTACTACAGCCGGAATATTATGGGAGGAATCATCATTCACATAGGACTGGCATGGTTAATGGAGTTAGTATCTATGTTAAATTAATGTTAACAAAAACCTCATCAAATCAGTATTTATAGTTTTTCCTGTATTTGTTGAAATGCTCAAATTAGCTGTTATTTTTCTAATTTTTATTGATTTTTGATGCTTTTTGATTGTTTTTGATTGTTTTATTCATTTTTACTGTCGTTTATGAGATTTTCTACTATTATTATTTCCAAACATTAAGTTAACATTTGACTAAGAAAAGATTAACGTTTTGTGAAGTCGGCTTACGAGAAAAGGTGCAAATCAGGAATCATTGCTATGCTGTTTGACAACCCAAAAAGTGCGGTAAATTATGGTGATTTCTACTGGCTTTGTACTTATCATTCGGAATTTTAATTGACAAAAGAGTGTTTTAATAATCCGGATTCAAGCCAACCATGATTTGTACCTCACGCTTTTTTTCCGGAGGTTTTGCTATTTCGTAAATACCTCACCCACATGATTATTTACCAATTCTTTGATTTGATTTATACTTATACCCTTAGCACATTTAAAATGTGTTTCAGGACAATGGGTTTTACCATGAAATCCACAAGGCCGGCATGCCAGCGGCTCGCTATATTCCACAATTACAGATTTATCTGAAAGAGGCCGAAACCCAAATGCGGGTACAGTAGAGCAAAACACGGCACATGTTGGTGCATTGGTAGCCGAAGCCATATGCAGAGGTGCAGAATCATTTACAAATACAACTTCAGCTTTGGAAATAATTGCAGCAGTTTGTGCTAAATTAAATGAGCCTGCAAGAACCTCAGTTCTGATGTGGCGCGTCTGCTCTCTGATGGTCTCACACAGACCCTGGTCTGCGGAGCTTCCTATAAGATACACATGAATTTCCCTTTTTATATGGTCAATAAGTTTAACCCATTTATCAGCCGGAAACTGTTTAGTGAACCATACGGAAGCTGGAGCTATGCAGACATATGGGATCTTTTGATATTTGCGTATGAAATGTAATGTCTCATTTGAAAAATATAAGTGGGGTTTTGCAGGGTTTTCCTGACTCAAAAATGAAATTAATTGATGATTTCGCTCGATTTCGTGAATGTTAGAGTTTTCATCAAAATTATGATCGATACGGATATCATAAAAAAAACTTAACGGATTTTTCCGGAACCCAGCTTTTAAACGGGCGCCCGAAAATGCAGTGAATAATCCTGTCGAAAAGTACCGTTGAATATTTACTACAAGGTCATATTTATTCTTTCGGATTTTTTTAAGAATACGAACCAGTCCTTTGTATTTGTTGCCTTTTGACTTGTCCCAGATCAGCAATTCCGACACATGCGGATTAGCCTCTAACAATAGTTCGTTACCTTTTCGAAGCAGAAAATCGATTCGGATCTCAGTATAATACCTATGAATGCTTTCAATAAGACTGGTAGCTAAAATCACATCGCCAATATAAGCCGTCTGGATTATCAGAACTTTCTGTATTTTATGCGATTTATTTGCTTGCTTTACAGACACATTGCAAAATAAAAAATATTCAACGGTTCATTCATAATAGTTCAATAAAATAGATATTCCACGGTAAATGGCACAAAATAATAAGGTAAATATTTCAGTGGTAATAATCACTTACAATGAAGAGGCCCACATTGCTGCATGCATAGAATCGGTAGTTGGAATTGCTGATGAAATATTGGTGGTTGATTCCTTGTCGCAAGACCATACCGAAAAAATATGTTGCAATTTTGATGTACGTTTTATTAAAAATACTTTTCACGGTTATATTGAACAAAAGAATTATGCCACATCATTAGCTAAGTATGATATTGTACTATCGTTGGATGCGGATGAGGTGCTCAGTGATGCGCTTATAGCGCAAGTTAGAAATATCAAAAATAATTGGGAGGCAGACGCCTATGCCTTTAACCGGTTATCCAGCTTTAAGGGTAAATGGATTTATCACTGTGGGTGGTATCCTGACCGGAAAATTCGTTTATTTGACAGGAGAAAGGCACATTGGGGAGGATTTAATCCGCACGATCATATTATTATGGATGATAACACCCGAACACGACTTATAAAACAGGACATTTTACATTATCCGTATGATTCATTAAATGAGTACATTAATAAAACAAATACGTTTTCCTCAATTGAAGCACAAGCTGCATTTGAAAATGGGAATAACAGTACGGTGCTGTTTCATGTTGTTTTTAAACCGTTTTATACATTAATTGAAAAATTTTTTATCAGGCTTGGCATACTGGACGGTTATCCGGGGTTTGTTATCAGTATTGTATCTTCGTTAGGTAAGTTTTTGAAATATGCTAAACTAAGAGAACTAAGAAGGAGATGAAAATTGCTCACATAACATCTGAAAGGGGATGGCGTGGTGGCGAACGACAGCTTTACTTCCTAATTACCGAACTTCAAAAAAGTGGGATTGAGAATATACTGATTTGTAATGAGGGATCGGAAATTGAAAAGCGGCTCCTTGATACCAATATTACTTGTCATCATCTGGCGATGAAAAATCCCCTAAACCTTGCCACCGCTTACAAACTCCGAAAAGTAATCGATTCACTTGATTGTAATGTTCTTCATTTACATACTCCCCCTGCACATACACTTGCAGTTCTGGCAGGCATAAACGGGCTGAAGATTCCTATGGTGCTGCACAGAAGAACATTTTTTCCTATAAAAAACAATCCGTTTACTCAATTCAAGTATAAACACAAGGGTATAAAGCGGATCATATGCATTTCGGCGGCTATAAAATACTATGTAGATCAGGCGATAAAAAAGCCGGAAAAATCTTCCATCATTCACGACGGTATCGACATTTCAGGAGAAGATTATTTAGACTACAGTTCGTCAAGAGATTTACTCATCCGCGAACTGGGGCTTACCGAAAAGGCAAGGTTTGTTGGTAATATTTCAGCACTTACCATTGAAAAAGGGTACGGCGCATTTGTCAGGGTGGCTGAAGAGATACAAAAAGTTTTACCCGAAGTACATTTTCTGATTATCGGAAAAGGTGATCAGGAGCAATTTATTCGCGATATAGTTGAACAAAAATCGTTGTCTCAAAACGTTCATTTCCTTGGATTCAGAGATGATCTGGAAAGTATTTTACCAGGACTGGACGCAATGCTCATGCCTTCAATTAGAGAAGGTTTAGGCACTGCCATTCTTGACGCTTTTCTTGCCCGCGTACCTGTTGTATCTACCAGGGTGGGTGGAATTCCTGAACTTGTAATGGACGAAAAAACCGGCCTGATTTGTGACCCTGATGATTTTAATAAACTGGTAGATAATGTATTACGGATGTTAAACGATCAGAAATTTGCCAATTATTTACGACAAAATGCATTCGAACATGTACGAAGTTTTTCAAAAGAACGGATGGCGGAGAAAACAGCCAGGGTCTATGAAGAGGTCACTGGCAGGGCGGAAAACTTGCTTATTACAGATGATGAAAGATTTGTGGCCATTGAAAATTCCAGGTTTTCTATCTTAATACCTACCTGGAACAACCTTGAATACCTAATATGCTGCATTGACAGCATTCTAAAAAACTCGCACTTCAGGCATCAGATACTGGTACATATAAATGACGGTAGCGATGGTACGCTGGAATGGGTGAAAAGCAGAAAAGAGTTATCGTATAAACACAGCAATGAAAATGTAGGTATTTGCTGGGCACTTAACGGGCTGCGTCCTTTTGTTGATACAGATTACATTCTGTATATCAACGACGACATGTATGTATGTCCGGATTGGGACCTGGAGTTGATGAAAGAAATCGAAAGTTTTGATAACAACCGGTTTTTTCTTTCGTCCACTGTGATCGAACCTTATACATCGCCTTATCATGAAGTATTGGCACCCAATAATTTTGGTACAACGCCAAGAGAATTACATGAGCAGGAACTTCTTGATAAATTTCAGGATATTGAGGGCTATGACTGGCAAGGCGCAACCTGGCCTCCAAATGTTGTACACCGCGAAGTATGGGATCTGGTAGGTGGATATAGTATTGAATTTTCTCCCGGTTTTTATTCCGATCCTGATTTTTCCATGAAACTTTGGAATGCAGGTATTCGGAATTTCAAAGGCGTGAACAAAAGCAGAGCTTACCATTTCGGATCAAAATCCACCAATCGAATTAAGCTGAATGAAGGTGGAAAGCAGTTTCTTTTTAAGTGGGGAATAACATCTTCAACATTCATCCGGTTTTATCTTCGTCGTGGTGATCCATTTGACGAAAATCCTCAATCCGGCAATACATTTAATCTTGGAGTTAACAAATTCAGAAGCAAAGTTAAAAAGGTTTTCCAATCAATGTTTTAGAACATTTTCGGTAAATTTCCGTCACTCCGGCCTAATTACCTCTAATTATCATCACTGTTTTTACTCTCCTTCTCCTCTTTTTTTTTGTCTACAACCAAATCCTTATTTTTCAATCTTCTGCTAACAGCAAGAAATGGCCCTGAAATCACTTTTCGACCTTCTACCAGGCCATCAAGAATTTCAATATTATCATAATCGCTGATTCCGGTTTTTACCTGCGTCAACTTTGCTACACCATCATCAAAAACAAATACAATTTCAACTTTTTCGTCTTCTTTATTATTGCTCGAACTAGTAATCCTAGCCTCTTCATCGGATTCTTCCGAATCAATGCTGTCTTTAAGTATTTCACTTAATTTACGTGTTGTAACTGCTGCAAGCGGAACCGTAAGAATGTCTTCTTTCCTTTCGGTAATGATATCCACGCTTGCCGTCATTCCCGGTCGAAACGGGGTTTTACGGCCTTCTTTTACAAGGTCGGCAAAAGAACTGTTCAGTATGCGAACCCTTACTTCAAATTCTGTAACAGCATCGGCAGATACTTTATCTTTTGCAGTATTGGCAATTTGGGTAACTACTCCCTTAAAAAGTTTCCCCATGTAGCTATAGGAATCCACATCAATAATTGCCGTATCGCCAACAGAAATACGTATAATATCATTTTCGTTTACATCTACCCGAACTTCCATTTTATTAAGGTCTGCTATTCGCAACATCTCAGTTCCTGCAAACTGTCGGGTTCCTACCACACGTTCGCCTTTTTCGACAGAAAGCTTTGAAATTGTGCCACTTACGGGCGCATACACGTTAGTAAGTCGGAGGTTTTCCTTGGCATCCCTTACAGTAGCCCTTGCACTCTGAACAATATATTGAGATGCATTTACATTTTGCCTTGCTGATTCGAGGTCGTTTTGTGAAACTTTAAAGTTTTGTTCTACAATTTGCCAGGTTGCATCAGAGATCACTTTTTCGTCATGCAGCTTTTTGTTTCGGTCATACTCGTCCCGCATACGATCAAAGGTAGCATTGGCACGTGCCAGGTTAGCTCTGGATGAAGCTAAATTTGCCAGTTGCTGATTGTAATTGGCATCCGCTCTTTCCATTGCATTTATAAAATTGTCAGGTCGTATTTTTACAAGCAATTCGTTAGCAGCTACCGAATCACCTTCTTCGACAAGCAGCTCGATGATCTCACCGGAAACATCCGGACTCAGCTTAACCTCGTTTACAGGTCTTACAGTACCAGAAGCGCTAACTTTTTCAATAATTGTTCTCATCTTTGCTTCGGCAATATCCACTTCGATTTCTTTTTTCTTGCCAATAAAACCAGCAGATTTAGCAATAATAGCTGCCACTATCAGTATCGCTACAATCCCCAACAATATGTATATTGTCTTATTTGATTTTTTTCTTCTTTTTGCCATGGATATATTTGCTAATAATCTAATTCACCTTGATAAAACTTCAGTACTTCTATTTTAAAAATATAATCGTATTTCGCTATAAGTAAATTTGTTTTTGCCTGAAACAGGTTATTCTGTGCGACCTGAAAATCAATAAAGTTACTTGCACCCAATTCATAGCTCCTTTCCGTAACCCGGTATGATTCTTCCTGGGCTTCTACTTGCCTGACCGAGGCATCGTATGACTTTTTTCCTGCAAGTACATCATTATAAGCTCGTTCTATATTTTGCCTTAAGTTGTTACTGCTTTCTTCCAACGAAATTTCAGCCTGTTTTTGCAAAATAATAGCTCTCTGCACGTTTGAACTTATTGAAAATCCATTAAATATCGGAACGTTGATACTCAATGATATTGATCGGCCAATATTGTCTTTAAACTGTTCTGCTAAGGGATAATCTTCAAATGTCTGGAATACCGGGGAGTTTTCAATAGTATTTGTGAAAACCACAAGATTAGGATCCAGGTTTACAGTTCCAATAGGTACAGGAGGTATCGTCTGCGTCTCGCCGGTGGCCACTCTTCGCTCGGCATCGCGAACGGATGAATAATTGGTATTCAAACTGGCATTGAGACGAATAGATGGATAAAGCTGCGCCTGTGCGATTTTTATCCCTAGATTGGCACTTTCAATTCCTAGATTGGCACTTTTAATATCAGGCATGTTCCCCAATGCTATATTGTAGATTTCATCTCCTGAAAGACTCACCATTGGAAATTCAGAAAGTTCGATTTCCGGAAATTCAACATTGAATGGTTCTGTAGAGGGGATTTGAAGCTCTTGTTTAAGTTGCAGTAGGGATAAGTTGTAATTATTCTCTGCATTGATCACGTTTACTTCGTTGGTTGCCTGCTGTGCCATCAAATCGTATAACTGCGCCCGTGGCACCGAACCTGCTTCAACCTGTATTTTTGTACGCCCCACTAACTGCTGAGTTGAATTTAGTTGAGATTGCGTATTGATATATTGTTCTTTGTTGAAAACAACATTGGTATAAAACGTAATCACATTTAAGATCACGAAATCTTTTGAAGCCTCCAGGTCATATTTGCTAGCCTCCAGGTCGATTTTAGACTGCTTATATGTATTTCTCAGTCTGTTTGTCTGAAAAAGAAGCAACGAAGAGGAACCGCTAACCCCGCTTGTTTGAAACCTTTCGGTAGCGAACAGGTTTGTAGTAGGATCTATGGTTCGGCCCCAACTAATGTTATAAGATCCGCCAAAATTTAGGGATGGCGCCATGGTCCATTTTGCCTGACTATTGTTAATTTCACTTGTTTCTACCTGGTAAAGACTCCGTTTTACGGTTAAACTGTTTTCAAGCGCATATTCCACACACTCCATTATTCCCCATATTTTTATATCAGTCGAATGGTTGTCCTGTGGTATCTGACCATAACATACTGACAGAACAGAAATCGTAAAAATTACTAACAATCCTTTTTTCATTACTTTTGAATTTTATCTTAATCAATTGCCGGAATATAAATTACTTTATGTATCCAGTTGAGACTTTTCAGATAATCAAGTGTCTGTCTCCTGAGCCCGGAATCCATTTCGATTATTTGACAAGCCTCATCGTTTTTCCCTTTTCTCGACACCGTCATGGTGGCAATATTGCAATCGTCCTGTGAAAGCACATTGGCCAGGTAAGCAATACTGCCTTTTGTATCAGTGGCGGTAATAATAAGCGTGTGTAGTGAAGTAGTAAAATTTGCAGCAAATCCATTGTATTGCTTAATTCGTATTACACCACCTCCCCGGCTTTCACCAACCAGTTCTAACGTGTCGCTGTTTTTCATTGCTTTTATAAGGATGGTATTCGGATGCATCGTGGAAGCATTCCCCACTGACTTAAAATTAAATTTTAAACCTTTTTTTTCTGCGTGGGCAAATGAATCACGCATTCGTTTATCGTCAGTCGCGTAGTCAAGAAGCCCCGCAACAATTGCCTTATCACTGCCATGCCCTTCATAGGTCTGAGCAAATGAGTTGTAGAAGGTAATATCTGCATTATCAGGAATTCCGCCCATGATTTTAACTACGGTGCGTGCAATCCGGACTACCCCCGCTGTATGCGAACTGGACGGCCCGATCATTACCGGCCCGATCATATCGAATACGCTGCTGCCTTCACCCATAATTAATCTACAATACCAATACCTTGTTATACATTCTACTTATACGCAATTATAGTCATAAGAAGACAATCCTTTTTTTAATAAATTATAAGTGGTTAAAATCTTGTTTAAAAGATACTATTATAAGACTGAAAAACATCTGCAAATGTTACACAGCGATAGGCGCTTTAATTCCAGGTTGCGGATTATATTTTTCCAACGAGAAATCTGTATAATGAAATCCGAAAATATCTTTAACATCAGGGTTTAATTCCATATAGGGTAAAGATCCAGGTACGCGTGAAAGTTGCAATTCAACCTGATCCATGTGATTGGAATAAATATGCGCATCACCGAATGTGTGGATAAACTCACCAGGCTGTAATCCTGCAACCTGTGCAATCATTAATGTGAGCAATGAGTAGGAGGCAATATTGAATGGTACTCCAAGAAACACATCTGCAGAACGCTGGTAGAGCTGACACGATAATTTACCATCGCCCACATAAAACTGAAATAGCGTGTGGCAGGGAGGCAGCGCCATCTTTTGAACATCAGGGACGTTCCAGGCGCTCACAATGTGTCGTCTTGAATCAGGATTAATCTTAATCTGATCTATTACCAGGCTGATCTGATCGATAGTCGTGCCATCAGGAGCCGGCCAGCTCCGCCATTGATGCCCGTACACCGGGCCCAGGTCGCCATATTCATCCGCCCATTCATCCCATATTCTAACTCCGTTATCATTGAGATATTTAATATTGGTATCGCCATTGAGAAACCACAGCAACTCATATATAATAGACTGCAGGTGTAACTTTTTAGTAGTCAACACTGGAAACCCATCATTCAGATCAAATCGCATCTGATAGCCGAACACACTTTTAGTACCTGTACCCGTCCGGTCATTTTTCTCGATCCCATTTTCAAGTATATGGGTAAGCATGTTTAAATATTGTTGCATACTATTTTAAAAGTGAGAAGTGAATTAACAGAAACAAAATTAAAGAAATGAATAAACAAAGAATTACTTTTTATGCTAAAAAAATAAAGGGCAGGTAGTTGTACCACCTGCCCTTTGAATTATTCGTGAATTAACTCAATTCAACCACCGTCATTCTTATCACGATGTGTTGAAATTTCAATTGTTTCAATACGGCCATTAAAATTGATAGTCACAAGATTATCACATTCTCCATCTCCAAAATCAATGATTATTACGTCATCGCCTTTCTTGATTTCTTTTACACCTGCAACTGGTATAAACCTTCTGCCTTCCCTGCAGTTGCGCTTATAAATCAGTGTTTCAAGCACAGTAACTTCGTAGTTCAGACCTTCGCGATTCACGCCATTGGCAGTACTCCCTTCCAATATATGGAACTCATCATTGATGGGATTAGATGCTCTTACCCACATTCGCAACCTGTCCACTTCGCGGGTGGCCACCGTTCCGTCAAGAAATGTGATCTTTCCATCTGTAAGTGTGATATGAAATACCGGATTATCATCAATTGTAACCGATACATTTTCAATTACACGCGTGCCTTCAATCTGTCTTCCGTCAATGGCAAAATCTTCCAATACATACGTAAATACAGAACCGGGTACAAACCTGAAGTCGGTGTAGGTGATGATGATCTTACCACTTCTTACCCTACCGTTCAACCCTTCGCATCCATCACCAAAATCGATCGTAATAGTTTTATTTTCACTGTCGTGCGTTATCTCTGCGCACTCAAACCTGTGGTCGCGGTGTTGATTCGTTCGAGCTCCGGAAGATGCTTCGGCAAACGCCATGCCTTCCGAAACCAGGTCATCAAGTTCATCAAAATCAGCATCGGCAATCACCTCAAGTTCAACGGTTTCATTGTCAGTAACTACTGACAATAAGTCATCATCCTGATTACAAGCGGTCATACCTGACAGAAAAACAACAGCCAGTATCATCGACAATCCTTTTACATTCATCAAGTATTTTAATTTTTTCATTTTTTCCATTATTTTTATCTTTTTGTAATTGATTTTCGGTTCTTAGACATAGCCGGAATTAAAAGGTTTAAAACCTGAAACAAATTTTTGGTTTTCCAGATAAAAGAGAGCTATGTAGCTTCATACAGGATTAAAGCGAAATCCCATTACCCCTACTGTTTTGCGTGATCCTTACATTAAAACCCAAAACTTGCTCGATTAATAAATAAATATGGAAATTATAATGCTCAAAGAATACTAAAAGGAGAATATTGGATGGGGATGACAGCGGAAAGGGCAAGGGAAAGTGTT
>JACZXH010000040.1 GCA_022571715.1 Bacteroidota bacterium
TGATCGATGTTCAGGGTGGTGGAGGACGCACTTATACGGTGTTAGCTACATATGAACCTACTGGCTGTACGATCGAACTGGTCGTTCCACTGGCTGAAAATCCGTTAAATCCCATCTTTACATTTACCATCCTGGATGATGAGGGTTGTCAAGTCGGAAAATCAACAGGCCAAGTAACTGTATTAATAGAATTTGATAAAGATCAGGACGGAACTTTGGAGGATATTACCGTTGATCCTGATTACACGTTTACCTACGCCTGGACAGGACCGGCCGGATATACCTCCACCAAAGCTATAACCATCGGGGATCCTACCAATGTCGATCCCCTGGATCCCGGTCTTGAAAACGGCAATTACACACTTACCCTCACTGAAGCCAGCCTGGGCTGTACATTCACCCCTCCCGATGCAGTAGTTGGGGAAAATGAAGGGGACATTATCCTGGCCTCCACGACGGTACCTTCTTCCAATTGCGGACCTCCGTACGATCCTACTCAGGCCAATGGCCAGATCCTTATCACGGCCGGATATGATCAGGATAAGAATGGTACCATCGATGATGCTACTACCACTAATTTTTCTTTCCGCTATTTTGAAGGGAATGGTATACTGGGAACGGAATATACCGGGGCGAATCTTAACGATGAAGATCTGGATGGATTCATTGATCTGATCGATGTTCAGGGTGGTGGAGGACGCACTTATACGGTGTTAGCTACATATGAACCTACTGGCTGTACGATCGAACTGGTCGTTCCACTGGCTGAAAATCCGTTAAATCCCATCTTTACATTTACTACTATGGATAACGTGGCTTGTGAAGCCGGGAAATATACAGGCCAAGTAACTGTATTAATAGAATTTGATAAAGATCAGGACGGTACCCTGGAAGATATTACTATTGATCCTGATTACACGTTTACCTACGCCTGGACAGGACCGGCCGGATATACCTCCACCAAAGCTATAACCATCGGGGATCCTACCAATGTCGATCCCCTGGATCCCGGTTTGGTAGATGGAGATTACACCCTTACATTGACCGAAATCAGTCTTGGATGTTTCTTTACTCCTCCGGATGTGACTGTGGCTAATGACGAACAACCAATACTTATTTTCTTTACCAATACTCGTAATTCCTCTTGTGCTACCCCCAATGGTGAATTATTGGCAGGTGTGGATTTTGATTTTGATGGTATTTATGTTCCGGGTTTGGATGATGACATAGCTCTCCTGGGAATCTATGAGTTTACTTGGTTTTTAGGCACAGGCACTGATCTATTAGACCAAATAGACAATACAGCAGGAAATCCTGTGATAGATGATAATAACGCCATCGAACTTGAGGGGAATAACTTTTATACAGTAAAAGTTAGAAATAGAGATACAGGTTGTGAAAACACCTTTACAGAGTTTGTGAAAAAGGTTATTAACCTCCCAACAATTGCTATCAATGTCACCGATTACGAATTGAATGTGAACTGTAGCCCCAGCCTGGTACAACTTGAGGCGGTAATCAACAATCAGCTTTCAGTAGATGCAAATTTGGATCCTCTCTTTGTGCTAAATGGAGATACTGATTTTATCTATACCTGGTATGAAGGCACCGATGACATGGGACCACCAATTTCCTCCGGCTCTGATCAAAAAGTATTATATAACAAGGATGGTACAGATGTACTATTCACAACTGATGCTAACAAACTTACTGTTGGCAATTATACCTTAAAGGTTCAGCATATTGATTCTCAATGTGAATCAGATATTGTTTTTGACAGGATTGATGAACCTCCAGTTCTGTTTGATATTACACCGACCCTTGTACAGAAAGCTACGACCTGCGATAATGCGTCCGGAAAAGCTTTTGTGACAATAACAGATAGTGGTACCGGATATGGAATTCCTCCATTAACCTATACGTACGAATTCTTTGTGGGTGCTCCATTAAACACAACTTCTCTAACCTACTACGCTTATGATGATGCACTTCTGGGGTACGTAAAATCGAGCAATGTACCAACCGCTTCATTCTACTCAGATCCTGAAATTATGTTTGGCGCAGATGCCGACGCTATTGAAGTATTCCCCTTGGAGGACCTTGGTCCTGGGGATGATGCATCCTTATCTGGCGTCATTAATGGGGTTTATACCATAGTAGTTACTGATGCCATCGGTTGTAAAGAATATATGTCTTTTGAAATTCCATTCCTGGCTTCCCAGCAAAATAATGTTATTACAGTAAACCACGATACAAGTTGTGATATTCAAAATGGGGAAATAGAAGTTACACTGATACCTCCGGCAGGTCCAGCAGCAAGTGACTTTAATATTTTCTTATTTAATGGAACAAACCCTCTTCTGACAACAAGTGTTCAACCTACTGTCCTGGGATTCAATGGTGCTGCAGGCGAATACTTGCAAATGAGTATGGGTCCTAATGTTACTTTTGGTGATGCAGGCGGAGCCGGTCCAATTGGATTTAACAGTCTCGATCCGGGGGTATATACGGTTGCAAGTATACTTAATAATACATTTCCACCTCCAAGATGCTGGTCAACCCCTTCCGTTATCACCATCGAAGAATGGGCACATGACCCTTCCTTTACAGCTGATACATATGTGCCAAATACCTCATGTGATCCAGGAACACCAGATGGTAAGCTGACTATAGACATTGTTCATAATCCGAGTGAATTACCTGATCCTCCGCCTACAACATATCAAGTGGAAGCCATCAATAACGTGACTTTAAACATGGATTATCAATCAATAGCAGGGCTTGGAACAGGGCTTCACGAGATAAGCGCAGCTACAAATCAATTATTACCAGCAGTAGGACTTGATGCGGTAGAATACACTGTTACAGTTAAATCGGATCGAGGGTGTGAAACCTCAAAAAATTATACGATAGCAAAACAAGATATACGGCCGGATGTAACTGCATCAAGTTTGACTGATCCTACTTCATGTGAACCCAATGGAGAAGCGCGCATTACAGAAATTCAATACCAGGAGTTAGATGGCACGATTGTCTCTGTAGTTTCCGGAGGTATTGCACCAAATAATTTTGACAGTTACAACTTTTCATGGTACCTGGATGATGGAGACAATAGTTTTGATATGGCTTTTGAGACTTTTATTCATACTGGCGCGGGAGACGCATTTGCAGTTCTTGATAATACAGATATTGGAGATGGATATATAGGAGCAGGAACCTACTGGGTGATAGTGGAAAATAATGATCCTGGCATTATAGGACTGGATTGCGAATCAGCTCCTTTTCAATTTATCCTAGAAGATTTAAGTGTTAACCCAATCGCCGTTTCGAGAGTGGTAGCCAATACGGCCTGTGATGATTCTTTTGTGGATGGTTACATCTGGATCGATCCGGACCGGGGCCCGGTGGACGCTGGGGCTCCTGCATTTGCGGGAGGTGATTCGTGGACCATCAACTTTACGACTATTCCTCCGGAGTATAGTACGGGAGGAAATCCTTTGGACGGAACGTTCGTTAATCCTGTGGTATCCGCTACGGGTGAGGGAGGAATATTCCTTTTATCTAATGTTATTGATGGTACCTATGAATACCAGATTACCGATCCGAGCACAGGATGTGAATCCGATGTCTTCCAGGTAATCGTACCTAAACTTGAGACCAATCCGGAAATTGCAGCCCTGGGTCCTGATGATGCACAATTTATCTGTTCCGAAGACGGCAGCATCACGGTTACTGATATTACATCTACCCAATCGGGTAATATTGATGTTGCAGGAACGGTACTCCAACCTGATCCGGCGGCTAATGATAATACCATGGCCAATTATGAGTTTACATGGTATATCGGAGAAGATATCAATACACTGACGCAAATCACCAATGCCCTTCCGGGAGGTAGTGTTTTGGATGCGGCTACGGCCTTCATTGATCCTTTATTCGAAGTGTTTGCTGGTACGTATTGGGTTGAAATTCAAAAAACCGCGAATGCCATTATTACAGGGGCTGTTGGATGTCCGATTAATCCGATACCGGTCCAACTGGAAATCGATGATGAAAAAGTCACCCCGACTTTCACCTTTGATGTTACGGCTAATACCTCCTGTGATCCTTCATTTACGGATGGTTCATTCTTTATTCTACCAAATCGTAACAGTGCTGTGCCTCCAAATTATCCGATTTTTGATAAATACACTATAACCTTTACCGACGATCCATATAACGGAAACCCAAAACCGGTTGAGCTAACGAATGCTCCTCCAAATGAAATATTGACGGATGGTCTGGCTTTTACTTTGGCAGGTATACTGGATGGTGTGTATGAATTTACTATCATCGATGAAGCAACGGGCTGTTCGATAGATGGACAACTGGAAGTACCATTGCAACAAATATTCCCATTTATTGATGATCTGGACTATAGCAGAACACATCAAGTCTTCTGTGATCCTGATGGTAGTATTACAATAAATTCAGTTCAAGCTATCCAATCCGGCACTCCTGGACCTCCGGCTGTACAACCATCCTTTTTCACAGATGGCACCATGTCTAATTATTTATTTACATGGTACCGCGGTACTGAATTTGGAAGTGCTGTGCAAATATTTGGGCCGATTCAAGGAGGAATCGATCCGCTTGGTGATGGTAATTATCTAAATACAGATACCTATGCTGCTATTGGTGCGGACACCTATTGGGTCGTTTTCGTAAAAATTGCAAATACCGGCGGGGTACGATGTGAATCGAATCCAGCAAAAATTGTGATCGACGATCAGATCGTTTATCCCGTTATCGATTTCACCCAGAAATCAAATACCGCCTGTGATCTGGATAAAGTCAATGGCGAGATAACGTCATTTGTCACGACTACAGGACCACCTACATTCACCTGGTATGTTGGAGTAGACACAAGTGCACCGTTGTTTGTTGATGGCACTGATGGCACCCTCGATCAATCGGTTCCAGGTCAGGAAACGCTTCTGAATGTTGCACCTGGCATTTTCACCGTCTTTGTTGAGGATGGAACAACAGGATGTACATATTCAAGTTCATTCGAAGTGGAAGACCTGCCAACCATTCCCAATATCACGCTGGATGGAGCCACGATCATCGATCAGGATCTTTGTAATCCTTCTGGTGCGGTTATTATCAGTGATTCAGACATCACATTTGGAACAAATCCGGTTTCCGTTGACGATTTCACCTTTACATGGACACGTGACAATCCAATCAACACTCCTCTCGATTCGGTAGATACAGGATTGCCTATTGAAGGAGCCATCATTGATGCCTCCATATATAATGACATGGGAGCGGGAACTTATTATGTATCGGTTATGCCGAAATCAGGCGTAGGTGCAGGTTGCCCCGGACCTCCTATCAGACTTGATGTAAATGACATATCAACAGATCCTATCATATCCTTTGAGACTGTATCCAATTCAAGTTGTGATATTGCAAATCCTAACGGAGCGATAATAGCCACTATTCAGGAATTTGATGGATCAACCGCAGGCCCTTACACATATGAGTGGGAGTACAATGGAAGTGCAACATTGCCATCAGGCGCTGTACAATTTGATACACTCAATTTGAGCACTATATCCGGAGCGCTGGACGGATCGTACAGAATTAAGGTAACTAATAGCGTAACCGGGTGTTTTACATTCTCCGGATTAGTGTTAATCTTGGATCGTACAGTTAGCGAACCCAACATTATCGAAGTATCAAAAACGGATCCATTAGATTGTAATCCTACAGGAAGATTGGAGGTGATCAGGGTTCAGATAAACGGACAACCGGCTAATGTTGCTGATTTCGAATTCGAATGGTATCTCGATAATTTGGATCCTGCCAACCTGATTTTAGATTCAATTGGAAATCCTGTAACCACAGCAAATCTCGAAAATCAACTACCCGGCCAGTATTTTGTGATTGCAAGAGACCTAAATACACGTTGTGAATCTATTGCCAAGGAGGTAAATATCTTATCTGACAATATAATTTTCCCTGACGTGGAAATAAATCTGGACCGCCCTCAGACCAGTTGTGATGTTACAAATCCAAACGGGCAGCTATCCGCAACGGTTGATGGTGGAAATGACGATACTAACCCTAACTATATATTTAAATGGTATTCAGGTTTTGATACATCGGGACCAGTTGCAGGTACCGGATCAACACTCGCTAATGCAAAAGCAGGAGGATACACTGTTGAGGTACAAAATATTGTTACGGGTTGCTCGTCCACGGCAATATTTGTAATCGAAGACAAAACAGACGAATTAAGGTTGCAGTTGTCTGTATCTTCCCTTGCTGTTGATTTTTGCAATGTTGATAATGGGGTAATAGAAGCACGGGTTACCAATCATACGGTTGGTAATTTTAGATATGACTGGACCGGGCCAAATGGTTTTATCGCTGCAGGAGACCGGATTGAAAATGTGGAACCGGGAACGTACAATGTTATAGCTACCGATATTGACGACGTTTTCTGCACATCGTTTGTCGCATCAATTGTGGTGGAAGACGAACGTCAGTTACCCGCATTGGAAGTGACCATGGACAACCCTATGACATACTGTGATCCCGAACGTCCAAACGGGCAACTTACTGCTACCGTAAACGGAGAGGTTGTGGGATTCGATTTTAACTGGTATAACGGAGCCACGGCTACCGGGCAAATAATGGAAACAACAAACATCTATTCGGGTTTAACGGCAGGTGACTACACGGTGGTTGTAACTGACCAGCGCACACAATGTGAAAACCAGGAAACGAGAGAGATAGAAGATGCAACGATCACTCCACCAAGTCCGAATGCAACTGTTTTGAGCAATCTGACAGACTGCATTACACCCAATGGAGAAATCGAAGCAGATGTAAATGGAAATCAGCAGGATTATGTTTTCGACTGGTATGATGGTAGTTCCGTTGGCGGCTCCGTTGATAATACCGGAGAAATTTACCGTGAGCTTGATTTGGGTGATTATACCGTGACAGCTACCGATATCATTACCGGATGTGTTTCTGAAGGAGTAACCCGTGAGATTACGGATGAGCGGGAAATACCGGAATTCACCTTTAAAACCAAACCCGCTAATTGTGAAACAAGCAACGGTTTTATTGAATTGGTTTTTGAAGAACCTGTCGATCTGAAGTATGTTGTCTGGTTCGACCAGTTAGGTAACGAAATTGACCTAAGCACAAACCTATATGATTATCCTGCAGGTTTTTATGATGTGATAATTACTACATTTTTGGGTTGTGAAAATATGGGCAGTGCGGAAATAGGAACCGAAATAACAAACTATAACGGAATATCTGCAAATAATGACGGATCAAATGATGGGTTCCAGATTGATTGCATCACCATGTTCCCGAACAACAATGTGAAGATTTTTAACAGGGCGGGAGTACTTGTTTACGAGGAAGATGGCTATGACAACGAGAATACTGTCTTCATAGGTATTGGTTTGAATGGCTTGTATCTTGCCGGAGAGGAACTGCCCGATGGTACTTACTTTTATATTATTGATAAAGGAGACGGTTCCAGGCATGTTATAGGCTACCTTGAACTAATCAGATAACAGTAATGTGGAACTATTGTACATTCATCGCTGTGGCAGCTATACTTGTATTTCCTTTGATTACCTATAGTCAGCAGCAACCGGTTACTGACATGTATATTTTTGAAGGATCTGCAATTAATCCAGCCTATGCAGGTACACAGGTGCAGCTGAGTGCCACCTTGATTAACAGAGACCAATGGGTAAATTTCCCCGGGGCGCCAGTAACGCAATTATTCAGCGTCAACAGCAGTTTTATGCGTAATAAAATCGGCGTTGGGCTGCTGATCTCAAGAGATCAGATAGGCATTCATCAAGATCTTGGTTTATATGCACAGTATTCCTACAAAATCATGATGGAAAACGGAAACCTTTCTCTTGGACTTCAGGGAGGGTTCAATAACATCAGTTCGGATTTTACCTTGCTAAATATAAAGGATCAGACAGATATTTTACTTCAGGGTAAAATCTCCACCTTTAACCCAAATTTTGGAGCTGGAATTTATTACTATAATGCCATCTCCTATATTGGTTTTTCGGTCCCGTACCTGTTGAACAGTAAAATTGTAAAAGTTGAAGGTGTTTTAAGCGAAGCAAGAAGGTTCCGGTATTATTATTTATATGGCGGTTCCAGTTATGAACTTACACCATCCGTTAAATTCAAACCCTCCGGACTCGTCCGGTTTCAGGAAGGATCTCCTTTAAGTTTTGACCTGAATGGAATGTTTGTATTATATGAAACGGTAGCTGTGGGTACATCCTATCGTTGGGACGATGCCATCATCATGATATTTGAAGTGAAACTTCATGAAAACCTGCATTTTGGATATGCTTATAATATAACCTTGTCAGAGATCAGTCAATTTTCGAACGGAACACATGAGATCATGCTCAATTATCGTTATAAAATTCCCATTATACATAAAGGACTAAGTTGTCCTTCATATTATTGACATTTCCCGCTTAATAAAAACTGCCAACTCATTTGCAGAGATGGCAGTTGCGCATTTGTCCATGTGCCGAAATTATTATTTTTCCACGAGATTGATCGTTTCAAGATCTGTTATTTCACCAATATTCACAGTTACATCTTCAATTATTTCATCCGCAAACAATCCATCATCCGGTAGATCAATAGATACGGTGTAAACTCCTTCTTCAATACCCCTTAACATAAACATACCCTCTTCATTCGGATACGTGCTTGCCACTGTATCTTCTTCCTGAATGGCATAAATTACTGCATTTGCATCAGAAGGATTCATCTTTCCTTTTATTGCGCCATTCAACGCCTCCATACTTGCACGGATAACCGGTTTAAGAATATATTTTACAGGATTATCTACTATTGATCTTGCAGCGTCAAAATCCAGTACGATAGTGTAATCAATCCCCTCTTCGAAACTTTGATGAAGGTTAAGTTTGACTCCCGACTGCTGGCCACTCGGTGTTTTCAGTGAATATATTTCGCCGTCAACCACCACACTATTGTTATCGCCAAGTAACAACCGTATCTGTGAAATTGTAGCTGAAGGAACTTCATTACTAACCAGTATTACTTCATTCCCTGCAGTCAGGTCGAGTAGATTGTAAATTCCGCTGTTCGTTTCAAGATCGGTCCAACCGCTCTCTTCATTTTCACTTCCATAATTGATTGAAACGCTTAATACCTCAATGTTTACAGCTTCATAATCTGCAGGGGCATCCACAAGTTTTACATATAATTTTGATTGAAGCCCATCATTGCTGTTGCAGGAAAACAAGCCAAATAAGCCCACAAAGGCAAACAAATATATTAATTTCTTCATTTTATTATCATTTTTTGATAGTGGATAAGTTTTTAAAATCATTGCTAACCCTTTGACAATGGTAAATGCAAATGGTTTAATTCAGATTTATTTTATAAATATATACAATACATCAGCACAATGTAACCCAAATAGATATATGGTGATGTAAAACTCTTAAAACAATTAAACACAACACCTAAATATCCACATTGGCATATTTTGCATTACGTTCGATAAATTCACGCCGTGGGGCAACCTCATCGCCCATCAGTATGGAAAATAAATGATCAGCTTCTGCCGCCGATTCTATTGTTACCAATTTTAGAGTTCTGCTTTCCGGATTCATGGTGGTTGACCACAATTGTTCCGGATTCATTTCACCAAGCCCCTTATACCGCTGCACATTTACAGATTCCGTTTTCCCGTCTTTAGCCAATTCCTTGACCACCATATCTCTTTCATCATCCGACCAGCAGTACCTTTCCACTTTACCCTTTTTCAATAAATAGAGTGGAGGAAGAGCAATATAGAGATAGCCAAATTCAATCAACTCCTTCATATAACGGAAAAAGAAAGTAAGAATAAGTGTACGTATATGACTGCCATCTACGTCCGCATCCGTCATGATGATGATCTTATGGTAGCGTAACTTCTCCATATTCAACGCCTTCTCATCCTCTTCTGTTCCAAATGACACACCCAACGCAGTTATGATATTTGCAATCTCATCATTTTCATAAATTTTGTGCTCCTGAGCCTTTTCTACATTCAGGATTTTACCTCTCAAAGGTAAAATTGCCTGAACACTACGGTCTCTTCCCTGTTTTGCCGAACCGCCTGCAGAGTCGCCCTCCACAAGGTAAATTTCGCATAATACAGGGTCATTATTAGCACAATCAGCTAATTTTCCTGGCAATCCGGTGCCGGATAATACATTTTTACGTTGCACCATTTCACGTGCTTTGCGTGCAGCATGCCGTGCCTGTGCTGCCAGAATCACTTTATGTACAATGATCCGGGATTCTTTTGGATGCTCTTCCAGATAATTGGTAAGCATTTCACTTACAGATGTATCTACAGCGCCCATTACTTCTGAATTTCCCAACTTTGTTTTTGTCTGACCTTCAAACTGAGGTTCGGCTACTTTTACAGACAGCACTGCTGTTAGCCCTTCCCTGAAATCGTCACCACTTATTTCCACCTTTGCCTTCTCAAGCAATCCAGACTTGTCAGCATACGATTTCAATGTACGGGTAAGGGCCCTTCTAAATCCTGAAATATGTGTTCCTCCTTCAATGGTGTTTATATTGTTTACATACGAAATTACATTTTCAGTAAATGAAGTATTATAACTCATTGCCACCTGTACGGGGATATTGCCCTTTTCACTATTCATAAAAATTGGTTCGGGTATAAGATTCTCCCTGGCAGCATCCAGATATTTTACAAATTCACGTAATCCGCCTTCCGAATAGAATTCTTCTGTAAAATAATTGCCGTTATCATCCTTTTCACGGTAATCTGTTAATGTAAGCTTGATACCTGCATTCAGGTAAGCCAGTTCGCGAAGCCGGGTGGCAATCGTTTCAAAATTGTAAACTGTGGTAGTGAAAATTTGTTTGTCCGCAATAAACTGTATTATAGTTCCGGTACTTTCGGTGGTTCCGACAACTCTTACATCGTATGTTGGCTTTCCCCGTTCATATTCCTGTTCATATATTTTTCCGTCGCGGTGTATGACTGCTTTCAGATGGGAAGAAAGTGCGTTGACAACGGATACACCTACACCATGTAGCCCCCCGGAAACCTTGTAACTGTCTTTATCGAACTTGCCACCTGCATGAAGTACAGTCATTACCACCTCCAATGCCGACCGATTCTCTTTTTCATGTAGATCAGTAGGTATCCCCCTGCCATTATCTTTTACAAGGATTGAATTATCTTCATGAATTTCAAGATTTATTTCATCGCAATGTCCTGCGAGTGCCTCATCAATGGAGTTGTCAACTACCTCCCAAACCAAATGATGAAGGCCTCTGGTGCTTATGTCACCAATATACATGGCAGGTCTTTTCCGCACAGCTTCAAGTCCTTCCAGAACCTGAATATTATCTGCGCTATACTCGTTTTTTGCTGGTATTTTCTTTTCGTTCATTTTATCATTTAAAGGCGCAAATCTACTCATTTCTAACTAAAATTTATGTGTTAAAAGCTGGTATTAGACCAACTAACATCTTAGTTTTACTTTATGAAAATAATTGCTTTACATTTTTGTGTATTGGTCCTGTTGGGCTCTTTGCCGGGATTTAGCCAGACGCAAGAAACTACACACACGAGAATAGTACGGATGACGAATCAACAGATGGATTCCATCTATAATATACGTGAACGGAGAGCTATCCAAAAGGCATTAAAAAAGATTGCAGCCTACGAAATAAATACTCGGAAAGACACCCTCATAAACATATCAATTGCGGGAGGACACCTCCGTGAGGTTCCGGAATTTATCCAATACTGTACAAACCTGAAATTATTGCGTATGGAAAGCAATAATTTTGACAGTTTTCCTGCTTTTATGGGAAATCTCCATGAACTAATTTATTTAAATTTAACGGATAACAATTTGACGGAGATACCAGGTTTCATTTTCCAACTGGAAAACCTGGAAACACTGAATTTAAGCAGCAACCGGATAACAAAGCTCCCCAGGGAGCTAAACAGGATGGAACACCTCAAAGAGATCGGACTGTATAATATGCATAATAATATCCGTAAACTGAAAATCCGTAAAAACAATACGATTACAAGGGTGGTGCTGCGTGGAAATGATCTTAAAAAGCTTCCCAGGAGTATTAAGAAATTAAAGCAATTAAAGTACATCGATCTGAGTAATAATCTTTTCACTTCCATTCCAAAAAATCTTAGGAAAAGCAAAAAACTGAAAACCCTACAGATCAGCAGAAACAGTATAGTCCTTGACAAATACAATTTCAGTAAAATCAATCACCTTGAAAAGATTAAAATGAACTACTGCGACATTAACTATTTACCGTCGCGATTCTTCGACCTTGTAAATCTTACGGAGCTGCAATTAGCTGAGAATAATCTACAGCTATTATCAGGAGATATCGGAAAACTCAAAAAAATTGAAATTCTCACCTTATATAAAAACAACCTGACAACCCTGCCGGATGAACTATTTACGCTGGAAAATCTGCACACGATTGATCTTTACTATAACAACCTTACAAAAATATCGCCAAATCTGGGCAATCTTAAAAAACTTAAAATACTATATCTTTCATTTAATAAGCTCTACCGAATTCCAGACGAAATTCAAAAACTCGGTGAGTTGGAAGAGCTGTATCTTCACCATAACAAACTGAGCGAAGTACCTGAGGGCATAGGTGAATTAAACCGGTTGCGTGTGCTCCATCTAAACAATAACTATCTGAATATATTTCCTGATAAGATATTGAAATTATCTAATCTGATAGATCTTGATATCTCTTCCAATGATATTCGGAATTTTCCTTTGGAGCTTACCGGGTTGGATAAGCTCTTTCTGGTTTTCATTCAGGAAAATCCGACTGCCGAATCGGACAATCCTGCAGAACTAAAGAAAATGATCACCTATTTTGAAAAAGCAGGGGTAAAGATAAATTATTAATTTTTTGGAGCGTTTGGACTGAATACAGGTCAATATCTTCCCAACCGAAGTAGCACAAGTGTACAGGCATTCAGGGTCTCGACACCTTTTTTATTGGCTATGATTTCAAATTCAGGATTTTCAGTTCCAGGGTTAAAAATTATGCGCCTTGGGTTTAGTGAAAGCAAATAATCATAATGGGCTGCCTGTACTGCCTGACTAATGTACAAGGTGATTGTATCAACATTGTCCACGGGGGGCTTATTTCGGATATCAAGAATATCCCTTCCAAGCACTTTTCCGTTTTTTATACCAATCGGTACAAACACATGGTTATATTCTGCAAGCATTGCTGAAGCAATAAACGCATATCTGGAAGTATCGGAAGTGGCTCCTATCAAAACGGTCTTTTTCATATGACGATCCAACAACATTTATTTTATCAGGGTTGCGATATTTCTATAATTTTCAGCCAGCAAAGATGCACATTTTATTCCATCCAAAGCGGCAGATACAATTCCCCCGGCATATCCTGCACCTTCGCCGCACGGGTAAAGTCTCTTAATCTGGATATGTTCACAGGTTTCCCTGTCTCTTGGAATACGAACTGGACTTGATGTACGGCTCTCCACACCTGCCACCACTGCGTCACGGGTTATATAACTCTTCATCTGTTCACCAAAATGCTTAAAACCCTGTGATAAACGTGCTGCGATATTTACGCCAAGTAATTCCCGGATATCAGCTGGTTCAATACCTGGCTGGTATGAACTGTCCGGTAGAGTGGAAGATATCTTTTTATCCAGAAAATCAGTAAGTCTCAACGCAGGTGCTGCCTGACTACCTCCCACCATCCGGCATGCATGTTGTTCGATTTCTTTCTGGTACATCATACCTGCAAGCGGGCCATATTTACCATACGATTTCAAGTCTTCATTTTCTATAGCCACCACAACACCTGAATTCGCATACCTGGAGCCTCTCCGTGAAGGACTCATTCCATTTAACACAACCTCTCCGGGAGATGTCGCAGATGGCACGATAAATCCTCCTGGACACATACAAAAGGAGAATACACCACGTCTTACCTCGTTAACTAAGCTCTGTGAAACCAGCGAGTAAGACGCAGCCGGTAAATACTTATTTCTTACTTTTCGATGATATTGAATGCTGTCAATGAGGCTTTGAGGATGTTCGATCCTGACGCCCAGAGCAAATGGTTTGGCTTCAATCTGTATTTTTCTGTTATGAAGCAGTTGAAAAATATCCCTTGCACTATGTCCTGTTGCAAGTATTACAGCTTTACCGAAATATTTTTCACCTTGCGAAGTCACCACACCCGTTATTTCGTTATTATCCAGTATAACATCAGCCATCTTTGTATTAAAATGAATTTCACCACCGGCAGACTGTATATTTTCACGGATGGCCGTTATGATTTGCGGCAATCTGTTGGTGCCGATGTGTGGGTGCGCTTCGTACAATATCTCAGCTCCTGCTCCATGGGCTACGAGTATCTCAAGGATCCGCCTTACATCACCTCTTTTTTTTGAACGCGTATAAAGCTTTCCGTCGGAAAAAGTGCCTGCTCCACCCTCGCCAAAACAGTAATTTGATTCGGGATTTACAATATGCCGGCGGTTTATAGCCGCCACGTCACGCCGGCGGCTTCTTACATCTTTACCTCGTTCAAGAATAACGGGCTTCAACCCAAGTTCGATGAGCTGTAGTGCCGCAAAAAGTCCGGCAGGGCCTGATCCAATTATTAAAACCGGTTCTTTGTGTTCCACACTATCAAAGTCGAACTTGTATTGTATTAGGGGAGGCAGTATTTCATTTACATAAACTGTTGTATTAATATGAATCTTAACGTTTCTGGTCCGTGCATCGATACTTCTTTTATCTATCGAAATACCCACTTCTTCTTGTTCTGAAATTCCGGCTTTTTTACAGACAGCCTGCTTAAAACTGACTTCGTTATACGCGGCTTCCGGTGGAAGCGTTAATTGGATATGCTTTCTCATGTAAGGTATCTATCCTTAAAAATATCCGGATTTTCTATTTTCTTATCCTCATCGCTATTCCGAGATTAACCCCCAACCGGAAAGCAAGTGACATATTGGAGGTAGGCAAATCACTGAAATACCCGACATTGTCTTCTGTTGAATTAAAGTCCCTGGTGAAACTGCGATAACCTATACCTAATCCAATATATAGATCAATGGTCATGCCGCCTTCGTTTGGAGATTTGAAATACCGATTGCCTACAAATAGACTATATTCATATTTATTTTCCAGTTGCTCCAATACTATGTAGTTATCGGGAATATCCTGATCGGGTATCTTTACAAGATGATTAATGTTAGAATATCTGATCTCGTGTCCGAAATACGGAGAACCTGTGATTTTTACACTTTTGTAGAATTTTTGTCTTAACGCCAACTCCCATCCCTGCTCATAATTTTCACCAAAAGAAAGGCTGTTGTGTTTTCTGAAAAACGGATCCCTGATCAGAATGAATAATAATTCATAGCCCAGTCTTTCCTGAAAATAGTATTCAAGTCCAAGCGGAAAACTTCCTAAAACGGGAGCGATCGGATTATAGCCGATAATCAGGGCTCTGAATTCATTGATTTTCGAATCAAAATGATTGAACTTCTTCATTTTGAATTTATAGGTCCCGGCCTTTCTTCCTCTATCTCTATTAAGTGCCTTTTGTTGCTTTGAATCTTTTGCAAGCCATAGGGTTGGATTGCCGTTCTCATAATAAGGCTTGTAGTATCCAGCTATCGTTCCATCTTCTTTATAAAGTTCCCAAATACCAATTCGCTCATTATTCCTGATCGTACCTTTCATTTTTAATTTTTTATCTGAATAATAGCCCAAATACTCCCCTACTCCATTGTCAAATTCACAAACGCCCTCCAGTTTCCCGTTTTCATAATAATAATCCCAGTGCCCATGATTTTTGCCATTTAAAAGGGCACCTTTTAAACGTAACGAGCCACTTTTATAAAACTCACGATACGCTCCTGTACCGTTTACAAAATCTCCTATGCCTCGCGATGTACCATCCTTATAAAACAATTCCCAGTATCCATGTTTCTGACCTTTTTCATAAATACCCCGCGAACTTACTTCGCCATTTTCATGATAATCGAGCCACAATCCTCCTGGTTGGTCCTTAATATAAATTCCTTCAGAAATCAGATTGCCCTGTTCATTATAATATTTCCAATTTCCGTTTTTTAACCCGTTAAAAAAATATCCTACTGCTTTTTTCGTACCGTCCTCATAAAAGTACGTCCAGATACCGTTTTTTTGACCGGAAACTTTTTCACCGGACATTTTTACATTTCCAGTAGGATAATACTCTTCATACATGCCTTGGCCCACTTCATAGTTTGCAACAGCCAATAACCCTCCTGTATCATAATAATATTTCCATCTATCCTGTTTTTTGCCATCTTTAAACGCTCCTTCACTTTTGAGCATACCCGTAGAATAGTACATTTTCCAATATCCCTGTCGTGCACCCCCGGATATATCACCTTCCATACTTTTTTGCCTGTTTTCATAAAAATACTCCCACATTCCTTCATTTTTCCCATCTTTTAGTGAACCCCGCATTCTTAATCCACCATCTTCATAATAAAACTCCCATGCTCCATTTGAAACATTATTGAAATACTGTCCCTGCGTTTTAAGGTTGCCGTTTTTAAAAAATGAAGTGTACGGCCCATGCAATATTTTAGATCCGACAGACTTTAGGGTGTAGATTTCCTTAACCATGGATTTCTGGTCATCAAAGTAGGACTTTAATTCATGCCCCTGCCCTAATACCTGTTCGTACATTGCCGACAAGCAGATAAGAACCACTATCACATAGAATATTTTCACCCCAGTTACTCCTTAATCAATAATAAAGGTACAAAGGTAAATAATCAGAAAAAAATACACTGCGTTAACTTCTTTTGGTCGCTCGTACAATACACTAATAATTGATTTATTTAGTTTCCATTTATCCGCTGAAAAGAATGAATTCATTTAACTTTGAACCAACTAATTCAAAGCTATGGAATCCACGACATATACCCAGAAAGTACCTTATAAGAAATCTTCGAAACAGGACATGTTTGAATCTCCTGACTTCTATAATATTGATGATTTGCTTAGCGAAGAGCATCTCCTGATCCGCAAATCCATCAGGGATTTTGTAAAAAAGGAGATATCTCCTTACATCGAGGATTGGGCTGAAAACAATCATTTTCCCATACACATCGTCAAAAAATTTGGTGAAATCGGGGCCTTTGGGCCATTTGTTCCTAAAGAATATGGCGGACAAGGGATGGACTACATTGGTTACGGACTTATCATGCAGGAAATCGAGCGTGGAGACTCAGGGATGCGTTCTACAGCTTCGGTCCAGGGATCACTAGTAATGTACCCTATCTACAAGTTTGGATCAGAGGATCAAAAGAATAAATACCTTCCAAAACTGGCTTCCGGCGAAATGTTGGGTTGTTTTGGGCTTACAGAACCCGATTTCGGATCTGATCCGGGAGGGATGAAATCACATTTTGAAGATAAGGGTGATTATTACTTGTTAAACGGCACCAAAATGTGGATCTCTAATTCACCCGATGCAGATATTGCAATAGTTTGGGCAAAAGACGAAAGCGGAAGGGTGAAGGGCCTCATTGTCGAAAGAGGAATGGAAGGGTTTACAGCTCCTGTGATTCATGGTAAATGGTCACTCCGTGCAAGTTGTACAGGCGAACTGGTATTTGATAATGTGAAGGTCCCGAAAAAAAACCTACTTCCCGGAAAAGATGGATTGGGAGCTCCGATGATGTGTCTTGATTCAGCCAGGTATGGGATTGCCTGGGGCACAATCGGTGCCGCTATGGACTGCTATGATGCTGCAAAAAGGTATGCACTGGAACGCATCCAGTTTGACAAACCAATAGCTTCGTTTCAACTTATACAAAAAAAACTTGCTGAAATGCTAACTGAAATCACAAAAGGTCAGCTTCTCAATTGGAGGCTGGGTACGCTGATGGACAACGGAACTGCTACCACACCACAGATCAGTATGGCTAAACGTAATAGTGTGGAAGTAGCATTAAATGTAGCACGGGAAGCCAGGCAAATACACGGAGGAATGGGTATCACCAACGAATATCCGATCATGCGCCATATGATGAATCTAGAATCGGTACTTACCTATGAAGGTACGCACGACATTCATCTACTTATTCTGGGCCACGAAATTACAGGAATCCCAGCATACAAATAATCAGTAAAAATTATGAATTTTACTTCTCCTCGATAAACGCTTTTATGGTGATCCGCTGGGTTGGTGCTAAAGGATCATTCGAGAAGATCGTCACAGATTTTTGCTGAGATCCCCGCCTTCCGGATGAGTTAAATGTAACTGTAAGTTTACTGCTCTCACCTGGTGAAAGTGTGCTTTTTTCAGGCTTAGAAACCGTACATCCACAGGTAGCTTTCGTTTTTCGTATATTCAATTCCGATTTGCCTATGTTAGTAAACAAAAATATTGTGGAAACCACATCTCCCTGTTTTATTCTCCCAAAATCATGTAAGTGTGTCTTAAACGTGAGTTTTGGGGCCTGTGCGAGTTCTTCAGGAGTCATTGGCGGAAAATATTCTTCTATATTGGCATAAACCGAAAACGACTTCCTGCTGCTTTCTGCTTCATCCGTAAAAAGTACGATGTTATCTGACATGAATCCATAATCATTTCTTGCCCCGGTATCATACGTGATAATGATGTTACCCTTTGTCTTGGGTTCAAGGGTTATGGGTAAAACCTGTACTGTAATATAAGCAGGCGCCTGTGTGCTGTCGAGAAAACGAATCGGATTTTCACTTGCATTATAAATTTCAAATTCTTTTGTGACAGGTGCATTGTTTAACACTTTCCCCAAATTAAACCCCCGGTTTTTTACCCGTATACCGCCCATCAGAGTAGGAAAATCATCTTCAATTGTTCTAGGTCTGGGTGTTACAATCCCCTTAATATAGAGGACATATCTTTCAGTGGTACCATTTGTAGTAACTGTTAGCGATTTGGAAAACGGACCAGGCCGGTTTTGCGGATCATATTTGGCCTTGATATACCCGGTGCCTCCCGGGGGTACTTCTTCACGAGTCCATCCTGGAGTGGTGCATCCACATGAGGCATTTACATTTATGACATTTATGTTATTAGTTCCTGTGTTGGTAAATATAAATTCGTACTCTACCGGACCATCCACCTCATTGATCGTTCCAAAATCATGGGTCTTATCAGAAAAAGCCAGTTCCTGTACAAACTGAGCAAAAGTAAAATGACTTGTAACCAGAAAAACCAGAAAAATAGAGAAGCTGTCAATTTTTTTCATCGTATTATACGTTAATAATTCTTTCTTAAAAGAAGTAACCTGTATCGCCAAGCAAATTTAATCAAGAATTACATCGGGTTACAGCATTTGAAAGAAATTACCAATTAATAGCAAATTTTATTTGAATGCACTTATTAAAAATTAGATTATTTTATTTGCACAAGTTTTAAACAAATCATATGGCAAGAGTACTAACAGGAATACAAAGTAGTGGCCGGCCACATCTGGGCAATATTCTGGGAGCGATAATTCCTGCAATAATGCTTTCGAAAGATGTACAAAATGAAGCATTCTTTTTTATTGCTGATCTGCATTCGTTCATCACCATTAAAGATCCGAAGCAACTAATAGAAAACACGAAGGCTACTGCGGCAGCCTGGCTGGCATTTGGTTTGGATACACAAAAAAATACCTTCTACCGGCAATCAAAAATACCTGAAGTATGTGAACTCACTTGGTATCTGAACTGTATCACTCCCTTCCCAATGCTTGCCAATGCACATTCGTTCAAGGATAAATCGGAAAAGCTTGCCGATGTAAATGCCGGCTTATTTATATACCCTGTCCTAATGGCCTCCGATATCATCGGATACAATGCAGATTTTGTTCCGGTGGGCAAAGACCAAAAACAGCATCTTGAAATGACGCGTGACATAGCCATTTCATTTAATCATATGTATGGCAATACTTTTGTGGTGCCCGAACCAATCATTGACGAACGCGTAATGACCATACCTGGTACCGATGGACAGAAAATGAGCAAATCGTATGGAAATACAATCGACATATTTTTGCCCGATAAAAAACTCCGGAAAGTTATCATGTCCATTGTAACCGACTCCACTCGGATCGAAGCCCCTAAAAATCCCGATGCAGATAATGTTTTTTCCATTTATAAGGTGCTTGCCTCCGAAACAAAGATCAGTGAGATGCACTCCAAATACCTTGCAGGAAACTATGGATACGGCGACGCCAAACAGGAGTTATTCGAATTGATCCTGAGAAGATTTCAAAATGAAAGAGAGGCCTTTAATTATTACATCTCGAATCAGCAAGAACTCGAAAAACGATTGCAGGAAGGCGAAGAAAAAGCACGAGTTGTAATCAGAGAGGTATTGTTGAGGGTCCGTGAAAAACTGAAATTTTAAATTCACCAAAACCTGTAAATTTGCCATATCGTAATGGTTTTCTGAGACAGACCAAACAACCGGCGTATTTTCATTATTTCTGTGAATTAATTTTATCTAACAGGGTTTGATGCTCTGTCCCACTCAGGACAGTCCTTTATTACGCCAATACCAACAAATCGGAATCAAGTTTTTCAATATTCGTTTTTTAAGAAAATAAACCACTTGATACTCAAAGCTTACCACATTGTTTTTATCTTGCAATTGACACTAATTAAACTGCAATTTGCTGATATAACTTTCAAAGCAGATTTACATTTCAAAATTTATGTATAATGAGAATGTTACATTAAATAAAAGAGATATGACTGAAGATTTCTTACCTATTCTCGGGACAGACCATATTGAATTTTATGTTGGTAACGCCAAACAATCCACACATTTTTATCAGCATGCTTTTGGTTACAAACTTATAGCGTATTCCGGTCCTGAAACAGGCCAAAAAGATAAAGTTTCGTATGTATTGGAGCAGGGGAAAATACGACTTGTACTTACCACAGGACTATTTGAAAATTCAGATATTACCTCACATGTTAATAAACATGGAGATGGTGTAAAAGTACTTGCTCTTTGGGTTAATGATGCTGAAAAGTCATTTGAAGAAACCGTTACAAGAGGAGCCGAGCCGGTAACGTCGCCCTATACAATTTCGGATAAGTTTGGTGAAGTGAAACTATCGTCTATTCATACCTATGGAGAAACCATACATACGTTCGTGGAAAGAAAAAATTACAATGGACTATTTATGCCAGGATATGAGAAAAGGGAAAGTCAGTTTCAAATTGAGCCTATCGGTTTGAAATATATCGACCATTGTGTGGGCAATGTCGGTTGGGGCGAAATGGATAAATGGGCTGAGTTTTATCAAAATGTACTGGGCTTTAAATTACTTCTCACATTTGACGACAAGGATATATCCACGGAATATACAGCCCTTATGTCGAAAGTTGTCACAAACGGCAACGGCTACATCAAGTTCCCCATCAACGAACCTGCCAAAGGAAAAAAGAAATCACAGATTGAAGAATATCTTGAGTTTTATAATGGGCCCGGTGTTCAGCATATTGCCGTTGCCACTGGCAATATTTTATTTACTGTTTCTGAATTACGCAAACGCGGAGTGGATTTTCTCTATGTGCCGGATACCTACTATGAAGATGTTCTTGACCGTGTAGGCAGCATTGATGAAGAACTCGAAGACCTTAAAAAACTGAATATTCTAGTTGATCGCGATGATGAGGGATATCTGCTTCAGATATTTACCAAACCGGTACAGGACCGGCCTACGGTTTTTTATGAAATTATTCAGCGAAAGGGAGCTAAATCGTTTGGCAAAGGCAACTTTCAAGCGTTGTTTGAATCCATCGAGCGGGAACAAGCACAAAGGGGAAACTTATAGATAAATATATTAGATTGGTAATATTTAATATAAGCATATCCGAAAATGACTCCTGAAGAGAAAGCAAGACATTGGCTTAATAGTAACATCGACCAGGAAGCTAAAGACGAAATCAGGCGTATGCTGGATCACCCTGACAATCCGGAACTTGAAGAATCTTTTTATAAAGATCTTGAATTCGGTACTGGAGGTTTGCGTGGAATAATGGGGATTGGTTCCAACCGCATGAATAAATATACTGTTGGTATGGCTACACAAGGCCTCGCAAATTATCTGCGTTCAACTTTCCCTGGTCAGGATATTAGAGTGGCAATTGCATATGACAGCAGAAACAACAGCGCCTATTTCGCTGATATTACAGCTTCAGTTTTTTCTGCAAACGATATCAGAGTATATTTCTTCACCGAATTGAGACCAACCCCTGAACTTTCATTTGCCCTTCGGTATTTCAAATGCAAGAGTGGCGTGGTCATTACTGCCTCGCATAATCCGAAGGAGTATAACGGTTACAAAGCATATTGGGACGACGGTGCCCAGGTAACGCCACCCCATGACGTAAACATTATGGAAGAAGTTAAAAAGATATCAGGAATTGATGAAATCAATTTTGAAAAAAATGAGGCTTATATTCAATATATCGGAGTTGAAATTGATGACCTTTATCTGGCAGAAGTTAAAAAGCTATCTCTGAATCCGGATGTAATTGAACGGCAGAAAAACCTGAAAATCTTATTTTCTCCAATACATGGAACCGGCATCACCCTTATTCCGCGCATTCTTAAAGAGCTGGGTTTTAACAATGTGCAGGTTATTAAGGAACAATCCAAACCTGACGGAAATTTCCCGACTGTTACATATCCCAATCCGGAAGAAGCGGAAGCCTTGAGCCTGGCAATAACCAAGGCACAGGAACTTGATGCCAACCTGATCATGGCCACCGATCCGGATGCGGACCGCGTAGGTATTGCCGTAAAAAATAATCACGGTGATTTCCAGCTTTTGAACGGAAACCAGACAGCTAGCCTGTTGATTCATTACCTCATCAGCCAATGGAAAGCCAAAGGCAAAATTGATGGAAGACAATACATTGTTAAGACAATTGTTACATCTGATTTGATGGATGCCATCGCCGAAGAAAATGGTGTTGAATGCTTCAATACGCTCACCGGTTTCAAATTTATTGCAATAATTTTGCGCGAACTGGAGGGTGAAAAAGAGTTTATCGGAGGAGGAGAGGAAAGTTACGGATTTATGATCAGTGATTTCGTGAGGGATAAGGATGCCGTTTCTGCCTGTGCTATGATAGCCGAAATGACAGCTTATGCACAGGATCAGGGTAAATCCCTGTTTGACATGCTGATTGATATGTATGTCACGTATGGGTTTTACCTGGAGCGACTTATCTCCGTAACCAAAAAAGGTATTTCCGGCGAGGAAGAGATTTCCCGTATGATGAAAAGCCTGCGGGAAAATCCTCCCGCTGAAATTAATGGTTCTAAACTGGTAGCTGTACGAGATTATGCATCGTCTGAAGAAAAAGAACTGGTATCAGGCAATGTTAAAAAACTGGATTTTCCGACTGCCAATGTATTGCAGTTTTTTACAGCCGATGGAAGCAAAATCTCCGCAAGACCTTCCGGTACGGAGCCCAAAATTAAGTTTTATTTCAGTGTAAATGATACGCTAAGCTCGCCTGATAAGTTTGACAAAATGCAGGCAATCTTGAATTCTAGGATCGACAGCATCATACGTGATATGGGACTCAACTGATTTCCTGTCACCAGGTTTAGTTTTTCATAATATATAAACTATATTACCATTAAACCCTGAAAAACAACTAACATGGAGAAATTTATTATCGCTATATCCGGACAATTCAATACGGGAATCGAAAAGGTGATAGACGAACTTAATGGATACAATAACGAAAATAACATATGGCTTTGCCCTGATGGTATTAGCAACTCTTCCGGAACACTTGCGCTCCACATTGCCGGCAACCTGCAATACTTCATTGGAACAGTTCTTGGAAATACTGGTTACGAAAGAAAAAGGGATATGGAGTTCAGCAGGCGCGACGTTCCGAGAAATGAACTGATCGCTGAGCTAAAAACAACAAAATCTACCGTTATCAATACACTGCGTAACATTTCCAAACAACAGATTGATTCGGATTATCCGTTACCTTTTCCTGACAAAGTGGTATCAACTCATTTTATACTTATTCACCTTGCCACCCACCTGAATTATCACCTCGGACAAATAAATTATCACAGGCGCTTGCTCGGATAACTGGATTACTACAAATTAAACAGGATTTTAAAATCACGATAAGTTAATGAAAGTAAGGTATGTTTAAATAAAAGAATAAGATTTCCTGCTATTCAAAGTGGTTAATTTCCGTTTATTTAGCAACTTTAATGGAGATTCTTACAAATTATCAGCTGAAATCGTTCAATACATTCGGCGTAGAAGCGCGCGCCGCGTATTTCTGCCATATCAAAAGCCATACCGATATAAAAGAACTTTTCAGTTCGGATAACTGGAACAGGCCCAGACTAATAATTGGTGGCGGTTCAAACATTCTCTTTGCCAAGGACTTTGAAGGCCTGTTGATCAAAAACGATTTAAAAGGCATTAAGGTACAGGATGAAGACACAAATCATGTGTTGCTGCGAACAGGTGCAGGTGAAAACTGGCATGAGTTTGTGATATATTGTATCGGTAAAGATTACGGAGGTATCGAAAATCTGTCATTGATACCCGGATGCACGGGTGCAGCTCCTATTCAAAACATTGGAGCATATGGGGTAGAGCTAAAAAATACGTTTTACAGCTTGGAGGTATTTGACCTGGCCACCGGAGATATTAATACTTTTAATCAATCGGATTGTAAGTTTGGCTACCGTGACAGCATCTTCAGAAGTATTTTCAAAAACAGGTACCTGATACTTAGCATCACACTGAAACTAACCAAAAAGTATCATAGGTACTACACCGATTATGGTGAGATCAAAGAAACACTTAAAAATAATAACGTAAAAAAACTTACCATTAAAGCCATAAGTGACGCCGTGATCCGTATCAGGACGAACAAAATTCCGGATCCGAAAGAATTGGGAAATGCTGGGAGTTTTTTTAAAAACCCAACGGTTGATAAAGTCGATTTTGAAGGACTGCGAGCTGAATTTCCTCATATTCCAGGTTACAACTCAGAAGCAAATCAGGTAAAAATCCCTGCCGCATGGATGATTGAACATTGCGGTTGGAAAGGGAAACGCCGCGGTCAGATAGGTGTGCACGACAAGCAAGCGCTGGTGATCGTAAATTACGGAGGCGGAAAAGGAAAGGATATAGCCCAACTTGCGTTTGACATACGTGATTCGGTAGCAGATACATTTGGTATTGAGTTGCAGCAAGAAGTTAATATTATTAGTTGATTTGATGATTTGATGAAATTAATTTTATGGCTGCCCCTGTTCAATTCAATGAACAACGGTTCCCATAATCATCTATTACACTACTGATTAGCCCCATTTCAGGACTTTATACCAACCCTAATTCCTGCCGGATTATGATGAAGGTATTAAAGTATTGATCAAATAATTGGTTCGTTAAAAGCTCAAACGAATGAATTTTCTGGCGCCGAAATTAAAAATCTATGTTATTACTGACATTGAATCGGACTTGTCACATCATCTGATCAATTCAGTCATTTCGACTTTCATCAATTGCTTCTTTGATATCCAATAAATCAAGACAACTTCTGGAAGTATCATGATCAACGTATTCTTAAAATTAAGTGCACAATAAAAACACTTACGCAAGCGGGAAGTTCAAATTTCAGATTTACATCATATGTGTTACATTTTCCAGCTTCCCGTTGTATTTATCAGCCTGTACGCCAAACTTATTTAGAAAATCAACACCTTCATCGCTATCATTCCCCTTATATGCTGCATAGGAATTCAGGTAAATTACTCTTTTTATGCCCATCGTTAAGATGATCCGCGAGCAGGACAGGCATGGCGACAATGTAAGGTACAGTGTAGCACCATTTACTGAAGTGCTATTTTTGACTGCATATAAAATGGCATTTTGTTCGGCATGAATTGCCAGCGAACATCCCCCTTTTGAATCACGCGGACATCCTTCTTCCGGCCATTCTTCGTCGCAGTTGTGTGTACCGGCGGGTGGCCCGTTGTAGCCTATGGAGATGATCCGGGTGTCTTTTGCAAGCACAGCGCCCACATGTGTTTTGATGCAGTGCGAACGCTTTGCCAGGTTTACGGCAAGCTCCATAAATATATCGTCGAAATCAGGTCGGTTCATATATCAGCATTTAGCTTTTCATTTTGGTTTTACCGGAAACAAAAGTTTGTATATTTAAGCATCAAACCTAAATGATTGTAAGCTTAAACAGAAAGAAATGAAGAATTTATTATTTGTAATAATTGCACTTGGTATTATTATCAATCCTGATACATCATTTGCTCAGGAGCCTTTAAAACTAAGACCCAGCCCGCTAGAGCTTGTTACAATGATGTATGAAGATACCTACGTGAAAATTACCTATTGCAGGCCATCTAAAAAAGGCCGCGATATTTTTGGAGGACTTGAACCCTATGGTAAAGTATGGCGTACGGGCGCCAACGAAGCTACAGAAATTACCATTACCGGTGATATCAAAATCGGAAATCATGAGCTTAAAGCAGGCACCTATTCCATATTTACAATACCTGAAGAAAAAGAGTGGACGATCATAATTAACAGTGACCTTGGACAGTGGGGTGCCTTCACTTACAATGCCGAACATGATGTATTACGCTTTAATGTGAAGACGGAGAAAACAGATCAGGTATACGAACCTTTTACCATCGAATTCGAACAAAATGGAACTCAGAAAACAAATTTGTTAATGATCTGGGACCGAACAAGGGTTACTATTCCGATCGAATTTTTGTAAACGCATCCAGCTTCGGAATTCCGGCTTCAACCTTTAATTAATGTAAAGTTTCCAGAGTTTATTCAACAGACTGATGGTAATGTATCAACCTCTCTCTTTATTCGATTTTCATACAAAAACGGTAAGGTAAATAAGCACGAGGTTTCGTGACTTCGAGTTTTGTCGTCAGGTTTATTTCTTATAATATGTCATGGCCTCCGCCATGTTTTCATTAAGGTCTTCGATTCTACGTTCATGCGAAGGGTGCGTCGAAAGCCACTCCGGAGGTTGCTGTCCACCGGTCTTTTCACTCATCCTCACCCAGAATATGGGCGCTTCATGGGGATCATAGCCAGCCATCGCCATAAAAATAAGTCCTATTTCATCAGCTTCGGATTCCTGCTTGCGGCCATAAGCCAGCATACCCAATTGCGATGACATTCCTACCGATTGCATAAAAATTTGTTCGGTCATAGAGGGGTTTTGTCCCATGGCCATTGAAAGACTCCCCAGGCCCAGGTTTAGGGCTAATCCCTGGCTCATTCGTTCGCGACCATGATTTGCTATGGCGTGCGCCACTTCATGTCCCATCACAACAGCAACTCCTTTTTCATCTTTACACAATGGCATAATACCGGTATAGAACGCCACTTTCCCTCCTGGCATAGCCCAGGCGTTTACAACGGAATCATTATCAATCAAATTAAATTCCCATTCAAAACCTTCCAGACTGCTTGCATACCCATTATCATTCATATATTTTTCAACAGCATGTTGAATTCTTGTGCCTACCCTCCGGAGCATCTGTACCTGAACAGAATCATCCGAAAGTCTACTTGTACTTACAACCTCTTTATATTGGTCAGCACTTAAATTTAGTATATCCTTATTCGAAACAAGATTTAGCTGACTCCGTCCTGTTATTGGCACCGTAGCACATGAAGTAAAAAGGAATTCAAAAATGACTACACAAGCCAGTGTAATAAATCCATTTTTCATAATAATTGACCGTTCGATGAAATCTGTTTCTAAATTAAACGAAATATTGAACTAAAAAAGTTTCTTACATTAGTTTTACCGGGAAATTATCAAGATATGAAAATTCTGGCAATTGGAAGAAATTACGTGGCGCACATCAAAGAGCTTAACAACGAAATACCAACTGATCCGGTGATCTTTAGCAAACCGGAAACAGCACTACTTCGTAAAAATGCGCCTTTTTATTATCCGGAATTTTCAAATGATATACACTATGAGGTAGAAATCGTATTAAAAATATGCAAACAAGGTAAAAATATTTCAGAAAAATTTGCTCATAATTATTACGACGAAATCGGGATAGGAATAGATTTTACTGCACGGGATATCCAGGATAAAGCCAAGGAAAAAGGACTTCCATGGGTAATTGCAAAGGGTTTTGACGGTTCTGCTCCCATATCACACTTTGTTCCCAAATCTGATTTTAAAGACCTTTACAATATCAAATTCAGCTTATCTTTGGATGGAGAAATCAAACAGAAAGGAAACACAAAGCTGATGATTTATAGTTTTAACTATATAATCGCTTATATTTCAAAGTTTATTACACTAAATAAAGGCGATTTAATCTTTACAGGAACGCCTGAAGGTGTAGGGCCTGTAAAAATTGGCAATATTCTTGAAGCATGTATTGAAGATAAAAAGATGCTTCATGTCAAAATTAAGTAGCCAATTATTCTGGTTTTTTTTAAGTGAGTGAAATGTTTTACAATAAAAATATATTATTTGTTACCGGATTCATGTTTGCAGTGTGCAGCCTGTGCTATGCACAAATGGATAGCGTTCTGGACGATTACTACCTTTTCCCAATCAAACCCGGAAACCGGAACACACTTGCAGGTACAATGGGAGAATTGAGGAGCACACATTTTCACACCGGAATAGATATACGAACTGGAGGAGTGCAGGGCTTGCCTGTGCATGCTGCTGCAGACGGCTACATATCACGTATCGCCGTTTCGCCCAATGGCTATGGCAATGCCTTGTATATAACCCATGGCAATGGCCAAAAAACAGTGTATGCACACCTGAAAGAATTTACAGCCCCTGTAAAACAATATGTTATCGAGGAGCAGTATAAACGTAACTCTTTTCAAGTAAATCTATTTCCATCAAAATACAAATTCAGAGTGCGTAAGGGAGACATCATTGCACATTCCGGAAACAGTGGATCTTCCGGGGGTCCGCATCTGCATTTTGACATCCGTAATGATAAACAGGCCGTATTGAATCCGCTGGAATACAACTTTGAAGAAATCATCGATACACGATCTCCGGAAGTAAGAAAAATTGCTCTGAAAACCATGGATAAATACTCACGGATAAATAACCAGTTTGGAAGATTTGAATTCAACGTAATTAAATCCGGCAATCATTATATTGTAGAAGAACCAATTCAGGTATATGGGAGTATCGGAGTAGAACTTTATGCTTATGACCGTCAGGACTGGACAAAATTTCATACAGGTATTAACGAGATTGTAATGGAAATTGATAGTCAGGAAGTATTCAGGCAGGTAATCCGGGAGATCCCATTTTCAAAAAGCAGGAATTTTTATAACCACATAAATTACAGACAACTAAAAGCAACGGGCTTACGGTTTCATAAACTTTATGTTGACAATGGGAACGAGCTTGATTTTTATACAACCGATAAAGAAAAAGGCATACTCACATTCGATATCGAATGTGAGCACGAGATAGTGATCACAATGTTCGATACATACCGTAATCGGTCTTTTCTAAAACTTAACCTTAGATGTATCCTGCAATCAGAACCTATTTCCGACACCGGCATACCTGCCTTAGATGAAAGTACCTATGAAATTCTGGATAATACACTCATCGTTTATTCCATTAGTCCTGAAGATGAAAGTTCTGAGCCCGCTGTATTCTTTTCCGGGCTAAGCAGCTACCTGATTGATACATCGTACACACTGGACAACATTAATGTTTATTTATGGGATTTATCATTCGGTTTACCCGATTCGGTAGAACTTTGTAATACCAAAGAGTATTTCGGTATCGACGTCATGATCCCTCCAGAAAATGAATATCAGTTTTACAGTCATCACCTGGAAGCCAGCTTCGGGAAAAGATCATTGTTTGATACCATTTACTTGGATGTTGGATATGATCCTGATTTTAACGGAAACGGCGAGTTGTTTTTATTTGGATCCGATCAATATCCCGTCAGATCTTATATAGAAGTATCACTTATTCCTGACAATAATTACCCTGACAGAGATAAAACGCATATATATTCGGTAGACGGTGCTGGAAATTTCAACTTTAGGGGAGGTACATGGGATGGAGATAAAATCAAATTTAAAACGCGGACTTTTGGTTCCTACACCTTGTTGCAAGATTCCATTCCACCTGAAATCCGTCCACTGATCATAAACAGTGAAAAACTTGTATTCAAGATCACTGATAAGTTATCTGGAATAAAATCCTATGAGTTAACATTAGACGATGCTTGGGTGCTGATGAGTTATGATCCTAAAACCAGTAATATATGGTCAGTAAAACTGGACGAAAAACAGTCATTAAAAGGCCAACTCGCATTAAGAGTAACCGATAAGGCCGGAAATGTAAAGGTCCACAAAACTAATATCATATCTCAAAAACAAAACTAATCTGATATTGGATACTGAATTACCAATCGCTAATATTTAACTCCATGCAATTACAAATTGGTAGTAAAGCCCCCGATTTTGAAGTAAACGACCAGGATGGAAATCCTGTGAAATTGTCAGATTTCAAGGGCAAAAAAGTAGTATTGTATTTCTATCCCAAAGACAATACTCCAGGCTGCACAATAGAAGCGTGCAATTTAAGAGATAACTACAATGAACTCAGAAAACGTGGTTATGAAGTACTTGGCGTAAGCAAAGATTCAGAAAAATCCCATCAAAAGTTTATCGGAAAACAAAACCTTCCATTCAAATTGCTGGCAGATATTGAAAAGAAAGTTCATGACCTGTATGGAACATGGGTCGAAAAGTCTATGTATGGAAGAAAATATATGGGTACGGCTCGAATGACTTTTATTATTGATGAAAACGGCAAGATCGAAAATATAATCGAAAAGGTGAAAACCAAAGATCATACTGCACAGATACTGAATGGTTGATACAGATTAGGTAAACCATATATCCCATCCAACTTCAGTATTTATGAGGCATCTGTGAGAATGAATTAGATGTCAATGAAATTAGGGTAATACAAATTTCGAACTTTTCACAAACCAGCTATATTTACACAAATTTTTCTTCTTTAAGTTTTTCGATTCATGCCCGAACCTCTGACTATCCCTCAACTCAACCGTATAGCTTCACAAGTGCGGAGAGACATCGTACGAATGGTTCACAGCGCTCAATCCGGACATCCCGGTGGATCGCTGGGTTGTACTGACTTCATGGTAGCTATGTATTTCCGTATTCTAAAACACAATCCCAATTTCAAACCTGATGGAATCGGTGAAGACATATTCTTTTTGTCGAACGGTCACATTTCGCCTGTTTGGTACAGTGTTCTGGCACGAAATAAATATTTTGATCTGGAAGAACTTAATACATTCCGGAAAATAAATTCAAGACTTCAGGGCCACCCTGCGACTAAGGAGGGATTGCCCGGAGTTCGTGTGGCTTCCGGATCGCTAGGTCAGGGGCTGTCGGTAGCTGTGGGTGCCGCGCTTACAAAAAAACTTAATGGTGACAATCACATGGTATATGTGCTTATGGGTGACGGTGAACAGCAGGAAGGACAGATTTGGGAAGCAACAATGTTTGCTGCACACAATAAAGTGGACAACTTAATTGCTACAGTTGACTATAACGGCCAGCAAATTGATGGCCCGGTAGATTCGATCAACACATTGGGAAATCTTAGAGCCAAATACGAGGCCTTTAACTGGGAAGTGATAGAATCAGAAGGTAACGACATGAATGATGTTATTTCCAGTATGACGCTGGCCAAATCACTCACCGGACGTGGTAAACCTGTGATCAACCTGATGAAAACCGAAATGGGAAAAGGAGTTGACTTCATGGAGGGCACGCACAAATGGCACGGTATTCCGCCCAACGATGAACAACTGGCATCTGCCCTGTCGCAACTAGATGAAACACTTGGCGACTACTAAATAATGATGCATAGAAAGATCTTTTCCCTTTACATACTTATTTTAGGTTTAGCCTGCCTGATTGCTTCTCCACTATCTGCACAGGAAGTCACCCAGCGGATTCCGGAAAAAACAAGACTACTTTTTTTGCTCGACGGATCTGCAAGCATGTTTGGTGAATGGGAGAATACGCTCAAAATACGTGCTGCCAAAGGATTGCTGAATGATCTTGTTGACAGTTTACGGATAAATAAAAATGTGGAACTGGCGCTCAGAATTTACGGACATCAACACACGCCGGAGGAACGAAATTGTGAAGACACTAAGCTTGAAGTGCCTTTTGGTCCTTCTACACACGATCAGATAATCAATAAAATACGTGATCTGGAACCCAAAGGCACCACACCCATTGCCTATTCGTTATTACAGGCTGCCGGTGATTATCCCGTATCCAGCGACTACAGAAATATCATTATCATAATTACCGACGGTGTCGAATCCTGTGGTGGAGATCCTTGTGCTGTGTCGATTGCTTTGCAGAAAAAAGGCATTT
>JACZXH010000103.1 GCA_022571715.1 Bacteroidota bacterium
TATTCACCCGGAGGAAATCCAATCACCCGTTACAATGCCCTGCTGGGTATGAAGGAGTTGAAAAAAGGATTGGAAGAAGTTGCGAAAAGTAAAAGTCTTACCAGGGAGGCTAACGAAAAGATCCTGTTCGGCGCATACCTGGCAGGAAAAAGCCTGTGTGAAGTTTCCATGTCTTTGCATCACAAAACAGCCCATGTCCTGGGAGGATCATTTGAAATGGAACATGCCAGTGTGCATACCGTACTCCAGCCCTATGTACTGGCTTACCAATGGCCGTATTTGTCGGAATTGATGCAACAGGATTTTATAAATGTTTTGGAGAATGATTACCCGCCTAAAGCGTTGAGGGCATTGGCCTCGGAAGCAGGTGCCAATACAGATTTGGAGAGTATTGGATTCAATAGGTCGGATATCGAAGAAGCGGCCAGGATCATTGTGTCGAAACCTTATGAAAATATAGGGCCAATTACTGAAGTAGGCATTATTGAAATGTTGACAAGCGCTTATGAAGGAAAACTAACCTGAATTATGGTAGTATTACACCAAATTTTAAAATGCATTCTTTAGAAGGAAGAATTGAGAAATGCAGGGAAAAATCTTTTCCATTTGATCAAAACAAAAATTTAGATAAAATACATTTGTTAAACTTTAAAACTTAAAAACTATGCCATTTTTTAAATCATTAGGCTCTGAGGACAAGGTTCCTCACGCCTTAGCAAATTTTAACATAGGAATCGAGAGACCTTTAATTGATTTACATCAAAAATTAATGAGAAATGACGACTCTCCTTTTACTATTGCTCAAAGAGAATTATTAGCGGCATTTGTTTCAGGTACTAATGCTTGTAATTATTGTGTCGGGGCTCATACTGCAACAGCTGTAGAGTTTGGAGTTGAAGAAGAGCTTATTTCGAGTTTACTAAATGATATTGACACAGCCAATGTAGATGAAAATCTGAAGCCCATATTCAAATTTGTTAAGAAATTAACTCTTGAACCTACCAAAATGATCCAATCGGATGCGGATCAGGTATTTGATGCTGGATGGTCGGAAAGAGCATTGTATGATGCCATAATTATTTGTTGTCTCTGGAGTTTTATGAATCGCTTGGTGGAAGGATTGGGATTGAGTGTTATCCCTGAACAATTTTCTATGGAAGGGAAAATGTTGCACGCAGGCTATGACAAGATATTCGACATGTTCGAATTAAAATAACCATCACCAACAAAAAAATGAATTGATTGGGCTAAAGTATCCAGGAACTAGTGTCCTATGAAGGGTAATTATATATTAGCTAAGAATCCGTTATTTCAGCATGTTGGTGAAATGCCTAATCCTTCTAATTGATTAACTCAAATAAAAAAGCAATACGATCCAGACAATCTCTTTAAAGTAAATCAGAATATTAAGCCAAGTAATTAATTCTCAGATTAGAATAATGTAGGTTGATCAAATAACATTCAGATTTTAATCGAGTAGACGGCCGTGAGCAATAAGCCTACAGAAAGGAGGTGGCCGAAATACTGAAGCAGTAACTACCTTAGATCACAGCTTAAGCATCCCTGCGATTCGTGGAGGCTATACGGATTATAAAATCATCAGTGAAGTAGATAGTTCATCGAACTTCAAACTCCCCCTTTCTTGTAACGACCTCACCACTTCCTGAAACGGACAGCAAATAATACACAAACCTACCTGTGTCATCAGACAGGGGGAAGGAAATATCTAAACTTTTTCCTTCTTCGATTTTTCCGGTTTCCCAGAACAGCGTAGTTCGAAAATCAGGAATGTCGGGATCATCTGTCCCATTCAGTGATTCAAGAAAATTCATCTCAGGGATGAATCCTTCAAAATCTACATAATTTGGATCGCTCTTTAGGGATCGCAAGTACTTAATATCCTTGGTAATGACTTCCAAAATTCCGTTTCTCCAGAGAAAGTATTCAAAATATTTTTTTATGGTATTTGTACGTACGTACAACTTAATTTCATCAATGTCATTGAAAGGAATTTTTAACACTTCCTCTTCACGGCTTGTCAAATATCCATCCACGATATACCATGGCCGGTCCATGAACATTTCCCCTCTTTCAGTATCGAAGAGTCGGACAGTCTTGCTTCCGTTCTCCTGGGTCTTAACCCTTGCACTCGGTATGGCCTCAAATATGAATTCCTCAAGAGTATTTATATACCGATAATCCGACATTTTATATACCTTATCAGGCACAGGGAGGCTGCTGTCAGGTGATAAGACCGGAGCATGGCTTTGATCTATGGAAAACAAATCAGACACCTTTCTCCTTCTTTTAGTTTTGATCAGGTATTCAGCAATATCCTTAGTCATCGGTGGCTTTGTAAGATTAAAATATCCTTCACTTATCGAAAACTGAGACACGCTCAGGTTGTTTACCGCATTCTGATATGGATTCAGGTTGAACACCTGTAAAGTGGTTTTCCCTTCATAATAAGGGAGTTTAAGACTGAACATTCCGTCTGTTGCCCTGGATCTGAAAAATCGTTTGTTCTTTCCTGAATAAATTGAGATCAAGGGAGAAGTCACGCCTTTTTCAGTTTCCGTTTCAGAAAGATATGCTTCAAAATATAGGCTGTCTTCCTTCCCGATATCAGAATAAATTTCAATTGTATTAAGTGTTTTTTTAGCTTGAAACTGAATTGGAGTGAATTTTTCGAATTCCTTAGGCAGCACCCAAAATGCATATTGCAGTTCCTTTGAATTAGAAATCAAATCTGAGCATTCCACAGTATCTCTTCGAGCAAATATTTTTTTCTTTATATCCATCTGAGTTTTAGCTCCAATATCAACAGAATCAGCTCCAGGGTCTTCATATTTATAAACAGTCAAATTCTGCTTCCATTCACTGTACACGGGTATATCAGAAGAAATATAATATCCGCTATCTCGAAGACTTTGAAGTGTATAGGCTCGAAAGCGGTAATACCCCTCATCAAGACTTGTGGGCAGCATGAAATAACCATGGGCAAGTCTTTCGTTTAAGGGAACTTTTCCTTGAATAATCTTGATATTTTGCGGAGATATCAATTCAAAATGGACAACTTCCTGTGCCTTTTGATAAAATCCGGAATCCGTACGAAACAAAGCAAACCAAACGGTTTCACCGGCTGCATATAGGGGTTTATCAAATTGGATAAAAAATGGCTGGTGTGTCTGTGACATAACGTTCCCACACAGCGTTCCAATTGCAAGAAATATTGTTATTATTCTACTCATCATTCTCCCCAGTAATCAGGTTTAGGTATCCTATCTGGAAGCAGCCAGCAGAAACAGCAATATTCAGGTTGAACTTCGAAAGGAATATGTAGGTTACATGCCTTGATTATAGTTAACCCCTGGATTAGTCTTAACGGAGTTGTGAAAAATCTTCCAATGTTTATATTGGCAACTTCAAAATATCCAAACACTTCGGTATCTCCATCAACCTCATTAATATTTCCTGGAACTCCGGCAGGTACCTTATCAAATATACTTCCAGACTGATTTGTCACAACTTTTATTTTATCCCAGTATTCATAGGTAGCTTCCGGCAAAGAATATTGAAACACGTTGAAATAGTGCCGTTCACTAAACTCAATATGGGGTGTAGGAAGCCTGGAATGGACCAGATATTTCTCAAGTTTTTCCTGCGAATTATCAATGCCGGTGAATAACCTAAGTTGCTCAAATTCGTTATTTACTTTGAAGTAACAGACAGTTGCGTTATCGAGGGGGCCACATATAAGGTCGCTTAATATATATGTTTCCTCAATCTCCCACCTAAGAAATGCTTTATTCCCTCCTGGTGTTCTGAGGGGTGTGTCGATAAATATATCGATAAAAACATTTTCGATCAAAATGTCGACACTAGATACTCGCTGCCTTTTGTTGATTTCAAAATAGGTGTTTTCGATTTCAACTGGCTCTGGCATTATCTCCCATGTAGATTCATATCGACGTTGATCCGGGAGGGTCACTATCAGTTGATAGGCCTTTCCAACCTCTCCGCACAAGGCACCTTCCGGGAGTATGTAAGTTCCTTCGCCGGCATCTATGTACTGTGCATTGTTCCCTTCATCATCCATCAACTGCACCGTTGCTCCCTGTACCCAGGTTCCCAGGCTTCCAAACTTTCCAGTCAGCCTGACTGATACTTCATGGTCCTGCGAAAGTTGAGTGAATGTCCCAAAGATCACAAGTTTTGGTACTTCATCTTCAGCTTCAAAAGGTATGGGATCAACACAAGTGGTCAAAGTCATAACCCCTATGGTTACAAGAAATAAAGCGTTCCTTTTTCTTATATCCGTTATCATTCCCCAATGTCTAATCATCTATTCTCCCCAGTAATCAGGTCTCGGGATATTATTAGGAAGTATTTTACAATTACAGCAAAAATCAGGCTGATATTGAGGCGCTATAAATCTATTACAAGTCTTAGGAAACTGTATCCATTCCATTAACTCTTGACGAGTTGTACGAACTCTTCCGAAGGTAATAGCAGCCACCTCAAAGAATCCAAGCACTTCTGAACTTCCTCCAATTTCAGTAATATTACCTGTTACAGCAGCAGCTGTCTTATCAAATATACTCCCAGTGGGATTTGACACAATATCTATTTTACTCCAATATTCATATGTAGATTCTGAAATAGCGTACTGAAAAACATTAAAATAATGCCACTCACTAAATTCTTGATACGGAACTACAAGCCTGGAATATACTCTATATTTTTCAAGTCTCTTCTGAGAATCATCAATGCTTGTGAATATGTTTAGTTTATCAAAATTGTTATTCACATTAAGGTAACATATTTGAGAACCACTAAAAACAGAACACTGAAGTGTAATCACAGAATAAGTCTCTTCAACTTCCCAACGCAGAAATGCTTTATCTCCACTTAAGGTCCTTAAAGGAATGTCGATAAGTATGTCAATAAAAAAATGATCAACCAATACATTAACACTTGATACAATTGGTCTTTTATTAACTTCAAATGTTGGTTTTTCAATTTGAATTGTTTCCGGCATTATCTCCCATGTAGATTCATATCGACGTTCATTTTGTAGTGTTACTGTCAATTTGTAGGCTTTCCCCAATTCACCGCACATTGCTCCCTCAGGAAGTATGTATTTCCCTTCCTGGTATTCAACGTATTGGGCGGTATTCCCTTCTTCATCTATCAATTCAACACCTGCTCCTTGTACCGGTATTCCAAGGCTGCCAAACTCCCCCGTCAAACTGATGGTTACTTCATGGTCTTTTGAAAGCTGAGAAAAAGATCCGAAAATCACAAGCTTGGGTACTTTATCCTCAGCTGAAAATGGTATAGGGTCAACACAAGTTGCTAATGTAAGTGCCGTCAGGATGCTTAGTAATAATCCGCTCTGTTTACCTCTTTTCATTCTCCTCCTCAAAACACAATATTATATTCTGTGGCTCACGTTTCCAACACAGCATTCCAATTGCTAAAATATTATTATAATTCGAATCATCTACTTTCCCCAGTAATCCGGTTCTGGAATTCTATTGTAAGTCGGTGATAGAATTTTACTTGGTAATAAATTACAATAGCAGCAATAATCAGTTTGAAAGATAGGAGGGACACGAGGATCACACTCCTTTGGTATAAATACCTTTTCAATGATTTTATCGTATGTTGTAAAGACCCTTTTAACGGATGCTGCTGTCACTTCAAAATATCCCAATACTTCCAAACCACCTCCAATTTCACTTATATTTCCGGGCACATCTGCTGGAATTTTATCAAATATACTTCCCTCGGGATTTGACACTATATTTATTTTATTCCAGTACTCGTAAGTTGATTCCGATAAAGAATATTGAAATACATTAAAATAGTGAAGGTTATTAAACTGAATAGGTGGAGCCGGCAACCTGGAATGAACCAGGTGTTTCTCGAGTTTTTCCCGAGAATCATCAATACTTGAAAATAAATTTACCTGACTAAACTTATTTTCAACATCAAAGTAACAAACATCAGCAAAATCTACAGGAAAGGGGCGGCATCCTGCTATATCTTTCAAAGAAAATTTTTCCTCCACTTCCCATCGAAGAAATGCTTTTTTGCCACTTTGGGTTCGTATTGGGGTATCAATGAATACGTCTATAAAAAATTGTTCAAGGATAACATCTGAGTCAGACAAAGTCTGTTTGTAAACAATATCCCAATAGGTATTTTCAATTTGCACCGGCTCTGGCATGACCTCCCAGGTTGATTCGTACCGCCTGCCATCGGAGAGAGTTACTTCCAATTTGTAGGCTTTCCCGGGCTCGCCTTCCATTATTCCTTTAGGAAGTACATGTTTCCCAAACTTCCTATCATACTGTGCCCTTCTCCCGTCCTCATCTATTAACACCACAGAAGCACCTTTCACTAGCCTTCCCAGGCTTCCAAACTTTCCTGTCAGCCTGACTGATACTTCATGGTCCTGCGAAAGCTGAGTGAAGGTCCCAAAGATCACAAGTTTTGGTACATCCTCAGCCTCAAAAGGTATGGGATCGACACAGGTGGCTAATGTAAGCGCCATCATGATGATTAGTAATAATCCGCTCCGTTTACCTCTTTTCTTTCTCATCATCAAAATTTAAAATTATAAGTGATAGATGGGAATGCGCTTCCCAGAATTGACAGACGGTACGCGCTTGCACGACTGTTTTCATCTTTTCTGAAGAAAACAGAAAAGGCATTCCTTCTGCCGTACAGGTTATAAATGGAAAAAGTAAAGCTGTCCTGGTATCGCTTTCTGCGGATTGCATTTCTCTTTACAGTATAAGCTATGTCCAACCTGTGATAGTCAGGAATACGGAATTGATTTCTTTCAGAGTAACCCGGTACAACTACTTTACCCAACTGGTATGTTGAAGTCGGGGCCGTGATTGGGCGACCGGAAGAATATACGAAATTTAAAGCAAATTTCGCTTTCTTACTGAGAGCATAATCCAAATTGAAGTTCAGGTTATGTGGGCGATCAATAGCTGAAGATATCCACTCAGGTTCTTTATCCGATTCAAGGGCAACATACAGTAATGAACGGGAAAAGGTGTAAGAAAAGGCCCCCTTCAATCGTCCTGAATTTTTTTTCAGGTATAGTTCGAGGCCATAGGTTCTGCCATCTCCCTGAACCACATCTTCCTCAATAGCGGGATTTAAAATAAGGTTGGCGAAGCTCCTGATTTCCACCAGATTTCGGATTTTTCGTACGAAAAGTTCAACTGAAGATTCCCACTGGTTGAATTCAAAATTTTTGTAATAACCAATTGAAAAATTATCGGCTCGCTTGGGCGATAATTTCTCAGATGCAACGAGCCACTGGTCGGTTGGCAGAGGGGAGGAAGTGTTGGTGACGAGGTGTAAATACTGATTTATCCGGTTATAGCTGGCTTTCACTGAACTGGTCACACTTGTCTTAATCCTGAAAGACAACCTTGGTTCCAGATTTTTAAAATAGGCATTTTCAGAACTGATTGAATCCTTCTCAAGAAATGCTGACCACCGGAGCCCTGCTGAAACCGAAAGTAAATCCGAAATCTCCCAATCATCGTTTAAATAAAGTCCAAATTCATGCCCTCCATTCCTGGTTATCCTCTGTTGTTCCTCACCTGCTGCTCCGAACAGGATTTCCGCTTCAGGATTAAAATTAGTCCATTCAATACCTGCAATGGATTCATGTTTATCCCAGGTGGCAATTATATTTTGTTTAGCCGTTACATATTTTTGACCGCTTTGTACCAGGTATGACTGTGCCTGCGATGGATCAAAACTTTCATTTACACTTTGACCTAAAGATAATGTTAACTCTGAGAATAAAAACTCATTTAAGGGTTGATTCCAACCCAGAGAAAAGTTTTTAATATTCCAATTGAATCCGAATAATGTTTCATACCGGATTTCATCACTACTCTGGTAGTAGGATAAAAAGGCAGCACCGTTTTTCCCGACCTTCTGATTATATCGAATGTTGAAGTCATAAAAAGAGGCTGAGCTTTCCCGTATTTCTGGAATTTTTATTATTCTTAAAATATAATCTGAATAAGTAATTCTCCCACCTAGCAACAAACTTGACTTACCTTTTATTACAGGTGTTTCCAATGCCAGTTTGCTCATTACCGTACCAATACCCCCACTCAATGTTAAATCTTCAGCAACGCTTCCTTTAAGATCTATCTTAAGTACGGAAGATAATCTGCCTCCATACTGGGCCGGAATGTGGCCTTTATACAGTGTAACTCTGTAGATAAGGTCCGGATTAAAAACAGAAAAGAAACCCAGGGCATGACTTGAGTTAAAAAACAATGCTCCATCCTGAAGTATCAGGTTTTGATCAATATTTCCACCACGAACATAGTATCCGGGAGTGCCCTCTCCCAGAGTTGAAACTCCGGGTATGATCAGAATGGCCTTGATCAGGTCGGATTCACCTAGAAAGACCGGTAGTTCCTTGATCTGACGGGGCGTAATGGTCACCATTCCTGCTGAAGGGCCAAGAATGTTTTTCTGTGCTCCTTCGCCTGTAATTACAACCTCCTCCAGTTCAATTATTTCCTCATCAAGATAAATATCCAGGGTGCCGTCAGAGAATACCGATAAATTACCAATTAAGGGTTCATATCCAACCATACGGATCTCGATCAAACGTATTCCCGATGGCACGGTCACATCTATCAACCCTGCTGATGAAGAAACTTCGGCGATGCCAAGTGTTTCTATATATAGTACTGCCCCTGTAACCGGTTCTTCATTTTTAAAATCAAGTATCTTCAGCTGGATGTGACTATCACTGCTTTGTCCGGCAAGGCTGGAATCTCCAATGTAAAGCATCGGAACATTAGCCAATATTTCTGATGTGTTGAACCTTTCCTTTATCAGAACATAACTCAATGACAATACTTCTGAAAGGTCTTTTGAGGGTGCTATTACATAATTGGATTCGGAATATTTAAGGTATCCTAAATTTGTGTCTTCCAGGGTAAACGTGAGAACTTCTTCCAATGAACTTCCACTTATTGGCGGTAGATCTTCAATAGAAGCCACCCAATCTCCCTTATAGAAAATCTTTACTTCAAATCTGTCCTCAAGCTCCTTAACAAACAGGTCAAATGGGAAATCCTTATTCTTAATTTCCGGATTCATGTCTTGTGCAAATGCCCAGGCTGGAAACAATAGAGCAATATAAATGAGGAGATTTTTCAAGTGGTTGAAAAATATAATCAAATATACGGCTTCCTGAACGTATGAGTATATAATGTGGAGCCTACACTTTTA
>JACZXH010000041.1 GCA_022571715.1 Bacteroidota bacterium
CGGGATATGCCAAAATTCATACACTTGAACAGCACGAAATCATTGAAACCGCCTTTTCATAAAAGGGATTAAAGTTATTTATAAATTAGATAAACATGGAAATCAGAGTACCTGAAATAGGAGAGTCCATAACGGAAGTAACCTTATCGGCATGGCTGAAAAAAGATGGGGATATGGTGGAGATGGATGAAGAGATTTGTGAGTTGGAATCGGATAAAGCTACCTTTGAGTTACCTGCCGAAGTTGCCGGAAAACTAGTTATTAAAGCAGAAGAAGGAGCTGAGCTGGCCATAGGGGACCTGATCTGTGAGATTCATCCGAGTGCTGTGGCCGAGAAAGCAGCAGACACTGCGCCACCTGCAGAAGTCAATGAAACGCCATCGAATCTCTCGTCGGATTCGTCAAAAAAAACAGGAGAGGTAGTGGAAATGATAGTACCCGAAATTGGTGAATCGATTACCGAGGTATCCATTGCCGCCTGGTTGAAATCCGAAGGAGATTACGTGGTACTTGATGAAATTATAGCAGAGATAGAATCGGATAAAGCAACTTTTGAGTTACCGGCAGAAGGCAAAGGTATTTTACGGCTCGTTGCCAACGAGGGAGATACGTTGCAAATAGGCGATACCTTATGTAAGATCGAAGTTACAGAAGGTCCGGCGCCTGCTGAAGATTCTGCGGCCGAAAAAACTGCTACTTCTCTAGCAACGGCTGATAAAGCAAACTATGCTAGCGGACATCCATCGCTTGCAGCAGGCAAGATCCTTGATGAAAAAGGGATCGACCCCGGGAAGGTAACTGGTACAGGGGTAGGTGGAAGGATCACAAAAGAGGATGCAATGAAAGCAGAATCTGCTGCAAAACCTAAAGAACTTACACCCGATGTTTCAAAAGTACAGACCAGGGCCTTCAGCCGAGAAGAACGGAGAGAGAAAATGTCGAGGTTAAGGAAAACAGTAGCCCGCCGTCTGGTTGCGGTAAAAAACGAAACGGCCATGCTCACTACATTCAACGAAGTGAATATGAAGCCAATTATGGATCTTCGTAAAAAATATAAGGAATCCTTCAAGGAGAAGTACGGCGTCGGCCTTGGGTTCATGTCATTTTTTATAAAAGCATGCTGCATTGCCCTGAAGGAATGGCCGGCAGTGAATGCCTCCCTTGACGGTGATGACCTTATCTACCATGATTTTGTGGATATCTCCATTGCGGTATCTGCACCGAAAGGACTTGTGGTGCCGGTAATTCGTAATGCAGAATCGTTGAATTTCCATGAGATAGAATCAGAAGTGATCCGGCTTGCAACCAAAGCCCGCGAAAACAAATTGAGTATCCCCGAAATGACCGGGGGTACATTTACCATCACCAACGGAGGTGTGTTTGGCTCCATGCTGTCCACGCCGATTATTAATGCACCGCAATCTGCCATTCTGGGAATGCATAATATCGTGGAAAGACCGGTGGCTGAAAATGGGGAAGTAACTGTAAAGCCCGTCATGTTTCTTGCATTGTCGTATGATCACAGAATCATTGATGGCAGAGAATCTGTAAGTTTTCTGGTACGTACAAAGCAGTTGCTCGAAGACCCCGCACGGTTGATGTTGGAGATATAAATAAATGAATAAATCTATTGAATGCAGAACCACAGATAATTGAATTATGTAATTTGAAGTATAAGCAAATTAAATTCAATTTCAAGAAATAATAATTCAGTATTCGGCATCCATAATTAAAATAGAATATGAAATACGACGTTACAATAATCGGTTCAGGACCTGGTGGATATGTAGCTGCTATTCGATGTGCGCAACTTGGCTTTAAAACGGCAATAGTTGAAAAGTACAGTACACTGGGAGGAACATGTCTTAATGTAGGATGCATCCCTTCAAAAGCGTTGCTCGATTCTTCGGAGCACTTTCATAATGCCGTGCATACATTTAAGGCACACGGAATTGATATTCAGGTTCCGAAAGTTAACTTCCAGCAAATGATCAAAAGAAAGGACGAGGTGGTAGATCAATCTACAGGAGGCATAGATTTCCTTATGAAAAAGAATAAAATCGATGTTTTTCACGGCCTTGGATCCTTTTCAGACAGCCATAGCATTAAAATTTCATCGGAAGGAACAAACAAAACAATTACTACGGATAAGGTGATTATTGCTACAGGTTCAAAACCTGCAACACTCCCGTTTATAAAAATTGACAAGAATAAGATTATCACCAGTACCGAAGCCTTGAATTTAAAGGAAGTACCCAACCATCTGATCGTAATTGGAGGTGGAGCAATTGGTTTGGAAATTGGTTCGGTATTTGCCCGCCTTGGGGCTAAGGTTTCCGTAATCGAATTTCTTGACAACCTTATACCTACAATGGATGGCACTCTGGGAAAAGAATTAAAGAAAGTATTAAAAAAGCTTGGGTTTGACATTTATCTTACTCATAAGGTGACTAATGTACAAGTAAAAGGTACAAAGGTAACTGTGATCGCAGAAACACCCAAAGGACAAAACGTAGAAATTAAGGGCGATTACTGCCTGGTTTCTGTCGGAAGAAGACCTTACACCGATGGATTAGGTCTTGAAAATGCGGGTGTAAAAGTTGCCGACAACGCACAAATTGAAGTCAATGATCATCTTCAGACCAATGTGGAACATATTTATGCCATTGGTGATGTGATAAAAGGGGCCATGCTTGCGCATAAGGCTGAGGAAGAAGGGATTTTAGTTGCCGAGCAATTAGCCAACCAGAAACCTCATATTAATTACCGGCTTATTCCGGGTGTCGTTTATACCTGGCCGGAAGTGGCAGGGGTTGGATATACCGAAGAAGAACTGAAAGAATCTGGCAGAGCCTATAAGACAGGCTCATTTCCATTCCGGGCTTCAGGAAGGGCACGTGCCAGCATGGATATTGACGGCCTGATCAAAGTACTTGCAGATAAAACTACCGATGAAATCCTTGGTGTTCATATGATTGGCCCGAGGGCGGCTGATATGATTGCCGAAGCCGTTGTGGCTATGGAATTCCGTGCCTCTGCAGAGGATATTGGGCGAATGTCGCATGCGCATCCTACTTTTACCGAAGCACTGAAAGAAGCCTGCCTGGCTGCAACAGATAACAGGGCAATACATGTATGAAAATCATTCGAAGATACCTGATTTCTCTGTGTATTTAGGTTGAAATCCCTTGTAATTCATTTGCACAACCCGGGAGTAAACAACGTCCAAAACCTGGATTTATCCTAAGTGGTTGAAGCGCCAAACCGTTAATGTAGATACTGAAAAACCGGATCTCAGCAATAAATATTGACGGAATTTTATTTAAAGAATTAAAGAAAAATCTTTGATGCGACGGATAAATCAAATCATGATTCGTACATATACACTCTTTTTACCCGTTCGCTCACCGAGGTAAATATTTCATAGGGTATGGTATCTGATGCAGTAGCAAATGCCTCAACAGACTGATTGAGTCCAAAAATCTCAACTTCATCTCCTTCTTTTGCCTTAATACCCGTGACGTCAACCATAATCATGTCCATGCAAACATTGCCTACTGTGGGCCTAAAATGTCCATTTATCCATACACTACCCCGGCCATTACCCAGGCGCCTGCTAAAGCCATCGGCATAGCCAATAGCAATGGTTGCAATCGTCGTATTTTTCGTTGTTTTTCCTTTTCTGCCGTATCCCACGGTCTCCCTTGCGCGTACTTTTCTGATTTGGGAGATTACGGATTTTAATCTGCTCACCGGCTTCAGTTCACGACTGATTTTACCGGAAGGATCGTACCCATACAACCCGATTCCCAGCCTCACCATTTCAAACTGCTCATTCGGATAGTTTAAGATTCCGGATGAGTTTAACAAATGACGTGCCGGTTGTATGCGTAGCCTGTTAATTATCAGGTCTGAAGATGTTTTGAATCGGTTTATCTGCAGCTGTGTGAATGTATTGTGTTTGGTCTCATCCGCAGCAGCCAGGTGTGAAAAAATACCGGCAACTTCAATATTTTTGTTTGCATCCAATATCTCGAGAATTTGCTCCAATTCATCCTGTTCAATACCCAGGCGGTGCATACCCGTATCCAGCTTTAAGTGTATTTTAATTTTTTTATCATATTGCCGCGTAAACTCATCCAGTTCGCTTAAAATTCCCAGGCTGAATACCTCCGGCTCAAGGTTATTTGCAGCCATTTTATCGAAACTGTCCGGAGCAGGATTCATAACCATTACTGGTATGCTGATGCCATTTGATCGTAATGCAATGCCTTCATCGGCATACGCTACACCAAAATAATCTACTTTATGAAACTGAAGCAAATGCGCAATTTCATAATTGCCGCTTCCATAACCAAATGCTTTCACCATAGCCATCACCATTGTGCCGGGATTCAGCCTTTTCCTATAACAGTTGAGGTTATGGACCATGTTTGAAATATTAATTTCAAGAGTAGTATGGTGTATTTTATCGGTCAGCGCATTAACAATATTTTCCATTTTAAAAGCTCTTGCACCTTTTACGAGTATTAATTGGTCGTGGAAATTAAAACGATCAATTACTTTTAAAAAAGCATGGGCATCGCGGTAAAACACCGAGCCATCCGGGTAGAACTCCTTGTTCAACGATATATTCCGACCGATTCCAATGACTTTTGATATTCCATGCTTCCGGGCCATATCGGCCAGCTCCCGATACAATGTTTTTTCAGGTAAACCGGATTGGAGTATATCCGAAACAATCAGGATGGCTTCGGGTTTCTGCCGCTGGCGATTCATGAAATCCAGCGCTATTTCCAGCCCGTCGAGGTCATTATTATACGTATCATCAATAAGGTAACATCCCTTAACGCCCTTTTTCAACTCCATCCGCATTTTAATTGCACTGAGCAGCCCGATACCCTCCTGGATTTTCGGTTTTTCGTACCCCATGTGCAGTAGAACAATGATGCAATGAACCAGGTTTTCGAAAGACGCCGGATCAGTAAGCAATGTGTTAAATAGAAACTTCTTCTTATGGAAATATATATGTAATTTACCTTTGTTCAGTTTTACTTCAACCGTTGCTTTTTTCTTGTCAGACCAATCAAGCAGCAACTGATCCTTTTTTACTTTTTTGTGAATAATATCATTTAATACCGGGTAGTCTGAACGGTATATAATCACCGGACAATTTTGGAAGAGTCGGAATTTCTCTGCCACTTTTTGGATTCTGCCGGAAAATCCGGAATCATGAGCTGTCCCAATATTAGTGAATATACCTAAAGAAGGACGTATGACCGGTTCCAGCTTTTGCATTTCGCCGGGTTGTGAAATGCCGGCTTCAAATACACCAAAATCGTGGCTGCTGTTTATCCGCCACACCGAAAGCGGTACCCCCACCTGTGAGTTATAACTGCCCGGATTTTTCACTACATGATAGTTACCTGAAAGTAATGACGAGAGCCACTCCTTCACCACCGTTTTACCATTGCTCCCTGTTATCCCGATAACCGGCAGACTATACTTGTTCCGATGGTGGCTTACAATTTTCTGTAACGCATGCACCGTATTATCAACAAGGATTACATTACATTCTGCCTCTGGCAAGCACGAAATAGCAGATGCTTTTTCGATAATAAATTGTCTGATTCCAGATTGAAATACCTCATGAATATAGGTATGACCATCCTGCTGATCACCTGAAATGGCGAAAAAAAGTCCGTTTTCCGCAGGAGATTCCAGTGAAATCTTTCTACTATCCAGCAACAGGGCATTTATAGGCAGGTTTGCTGTTCTGCTTACACACTTACCATCCGTAATTTGTTCGAGATCGTCAAAGAATAACATGAGGTATCAGATAATAAGCCTCATTTCATATTGGTCAAACTGATTTACAAAACCAATATTAAGAAGAAATATCAGCATTGATTCAGATTTACAGTCAACATTAATAATGGTCAACAACTTTGTATCACTATGATGATATATGTGTAGCATTAATGCCTTACCTATGCCACGGTTTCTGAAAGATTTTTCTACAGCTATCTGACATATTCGTCCTGTAGCAGGTTGGTAAATTGCATATCCGGCCGGTTGGCTATTAAAGAATGCTTCAAGTATGGTTTCATTTTTAATGTTTCTATTAATCATTTCAAGGCTGTCAAGATAGGAAGGAATATAATCAAGATATTTTATAATCCGGTCCCAGTCCGGGTTGGTGATTTGCTGAATCATAATATCAGTGCTCACCTCTCCAACCGTAAAGTTCAGGGGGTTCAACTTAAAACATTTGTAGTCCCTGGTTTTAACAAATCCGATTTTTTTGTACACTTTAATTGCCGCATGGTTATTTACCAATACTTCAAGAATACATTGCTGAAATTCGTTTTCCGTAAACATGGGCAGCAGATATTTAAACATCTTTTGGACCAAACCATTACCCCTGAATTCAGGTATTACTCCCGTACCTCCGTTGTATGCTGTCCTTTTTCCCTCATATTGGCTGCTGCTGGTAAAAATAAAGCCCACCAGTGTTTCCGAATAAAAGGCGCCTGCAGAAAAAGGGAAATTTATGTCAAGATTATCAACAAACTTCTTTCTGAAATGTTCTCTGGAAAGTTTAAAATGAATAGGATAATCAGAAAATGCATATTTGAATGCCGCGTACATGGTATCCAGGTCTTCCAACCCAAGCGATCTGATCATAAATGCTTGTGTTACAGCTATCAAGATTAAAATAATTTAGCGTTAGTAGAACCCGCTTTGCCTGTGGCTACAATAACTACATTTCTATCAGCATCAGGAAACCCGGTTACCAGAATTTCAGAAACAGACGGGCCGATTTGTTTTAGCGTGAAATTCGCCATGCAAATATCTTGTTTGCCTATTAATTCTTCAGGCCGGTACAATGCTGTAACTTGCGTACCCGACTTTTTAATGCCCAATTTATATCCACAATTGACCCATAACCTGTTTACAGGATTTATTGCTTCGTGAATTTTTCCCGCTTTAATGATTTTGTCCGCACCCAGATCAGTCTTTTCAAATTCTTTCCATGTGATAAACGACATATGCTTTTTTAAATAAATGTTCGGTTATTCCCTAAATCAGCATATAAAATTTTTATCGAGTTGCTTTTTCTTATTTATATGAATGTAACCTTTTTATCCGGAATTTCGTTAAATTTGACAACCTTAACGAAAAATATTGGCACGCTTTAAATCAGGCATAATTTTCTGTCTAACTCTTTTTGCAATATTTATTGTAGCAGGTCGCGCTGTTGCCATCACCGATCAAGATCAAGATGGTCCATCAACACCCAGTCAGGAAGACAACCGTACGTTCAGCAAATCTTTTTTATCTGGTGATTCTTTAGATATTCCTAAAAATGAAGTAGAACAGCCTGCATTTCGAAATGAAGAAAAGGAAGCCAGCACTTTGAATGAAAGTAAGCCAGATTTCAACAGAGAATCTGATTTTTATGACGACGAAGATGAAAATTCGGAGTCTTTTATATCATTTAATTTCCTCTACTACCTGATTGAAAAATTCAAGTTTACGAACGCTCTGGAGTATTAATTCCTGTAGTCTGTTTCCGTACTGGAAAAGTCGTAATGATTTGAAAGCATAGCATAAAACCTTTAAGGATTCCCAACTTGTACCTATTTTGTTTTTTATTCATACAAGGGGTTTTTATGGTTGATTAAGTTGGCAAACGCACCCTCCTAACCTCCTATTAAAGGAGGGACCACCGCGCAACCTCATATTTTACATTTAATTTAATTAATATGCATCTTACTTAACTGTGAGGTGGCTTCTATTTTTGAAAAGTCATGCAATGGCAAGGAGAACGTGAGGTGAGTATAGGATTTCACTGCACGCCGCTACAGACACAAATCTTCTGAATAACCACGAATGTTACTAATTTTTACGAGTCACATATGTTCCTGAAGTAAAATCTGTAATTTTGCGATTTGTATCAGGCCCTTACTGTTGGGAAACGAATGCCAAAAGCAATCAAGCAACAAAATCCTAGTATTAAATCCGATTCGAACGGCCAGGAACTAATAGAAGTATTCGGCGCCAGGGAGCACAACCTGAAAAATATTGATGTTTCTTTCCCGAGGAATAAACTGATAGTGATCACGGGAATAAGCGGCAGCGGTAAATCTTCGTTGGCTTTTGACACCATTTACGCTGAGGGCCAGCGGCGGTACATGGAAAGCTTTTCGGCCTATGCGCGATCATTTATCGGCAACCTTGAACGCCCGGACGTAGATAAAATTAATGGCCTCAGCCCTGTTATTTCCATCGAGCAGAAAACCTCCTCAAGAAATCCAAGGTCCACTGTTGGTACCATGACTGAGATTTATGATTTTATGCGTTTACTGTATGCGAGGGCCAGCGAAGCCTTTTCATACATAACTGGCAAAAAAATGATCAGGCAGTCGGAAGAACAGATTGTGGACCATATTATGAGTTTTTTCGATAACCGAAAGCTAACAATTCTCGCTCCGGTTGTGAAAGGCCGTAAGGGACATTATCGTGAATTGTTTTTGAAGATCAGAAAAAGTGGATATACCATGGTGCGGTCTGATGGTACGATACTGGATATCGAGAATAAAATGCAGGTGGACAGGTATAAAATCCATGATATTGAAATTGTGATTGACCGAGTGCTTGTAACTCCTAAAGACCGGTACAGAATATCAAAATCAATTCAAACAGCGATAAAGGAAGGAAAAGGCGTAATGATGGCCATAGATGAAAATAATGTAGCACATCATTTCTCAAAGTACCTGATGGATCCGGAAACGGGTATTTCATACGACGAGCCTGCACCAAATACCTTCTCCTTTAATTCCCCGTACGGCGCCTGCCCCCGTTGCAATGGTTTAGGAAATATAGAAGAGATCACTGAAGAAACCATTATCCCCGATAAAAATATCAGTATCAGCAGAGGGGGAATAGCCCCGCTGGGGGAATACCGCGATATATGGATTTTTAAAAAACTGGAAGCCCTGTTGAAAAAAAACGGGTACAGCCTCTCAACTCCTATTAAAGATTTTTCGGAAAGCATTATTAAAATAATTCTTTACGGCGACAAAGTACCAGTAGTGGTGCCGTCAATAAAATACCCAGGGACCCCCTGGCATACAAAATTTGAAGGAATCATTCGTTTTCTTGAAAAACAGAAGGACTCCAACACAGAAAAAATTCAGAAATGGATCCAGGAATTCACCGTCATCAAAACCTGCCCGGATTGTAATGGTACAAGGTTGAAAAAAGAATCGCTTCACTTTAAAATTGATGGCAAAAATATTGCAGAGCTGTCCCAACAGGATATCGACTGGCTGGCGCACTGGTTCGAAAAGCTTGATGAACGGCTGAATGACCGGCAAAAAAGGATAGCTACTGAAGTGCTCAAAGAAATACGTAAGCGGATCAAATTCCTTCTTGACGTAGGACTTGACTATCTGCAACTAAATCGACCGTTAAAATCATTGTCAGGTGGCGAAGCACAACGTATCCGGCTAGCCACACAAATAGGGACGCAGCTGATCGGGGTACTGTATATTCTTGACGAGCCAAGCATCGGCTTGCATCAACGAGACAACATCAGACTGATCCATGCGCTCAAGGACCTGCGTGATCTGGGCAATACAGTCATTGTGGTAGAACACGACAAGGAAATGATGGTAGAGTCGGATTATATCATTGACCTTGGGCCCGGAGCAGGCAGGCATGGAGGGTTAATTGTCGGCGTTGGAAGCCCGGAAGAATTCATTAAAAGTGAAACTACCACCGCAGCATATCTGAATAATACACTCCGCATTGCAGTGCCTGCAACACGCAGAAAGGGTAACGGCAAGTCGTTGAAGCTGATCCACGCTGCAGGTAATAATCTCAGAAAAATAAATGTGAAACTTCCGTTGGGAGTTATGATTTGCGTGACAGGAGTTTCAGGAAGTGGCAAATCTACCCTGATTCATGATACCTTATACCCTATTCTTAAGCAATATTTTTACAAATCCAGAATCAACCCCCTGGAATACGGGGAAATATCTGGCCTGGAACATATTGATAAAGTTATCGAAGTGGATCAGTCACCTATCGGAAGAACCCCGAGATCCAATCCGGCTACTTATACCGGTGTGTTTTCTGATATCAGAATGCTATTTTCGTCGCTTCCGGAAGCTAAAATCAGGGGATACAAACCGGGGAGATTCTCCTTTAATGTGAAGGGAGGCCGGTGTGTAGATTGTGAAGGCGCCGGTATACGGGTAATCGAAATGGATTTTTTACCCGATGTGCATGTACATTGCGAAAAATGCAAAGGAAAACGATACAACCGCGAAACACTTGAAATCAGGTTTAAAGGAAAGTCAATTTCGGATGTGCTGGAAATGACCGTAGAACAAGCGGTAGAATATTTCGAAAACCAACCCAAAATTCTTAAGAAAATAAAAACATTGTATAATGTGGGATTGGGTTATATTACACTCGGCCAGCATGCCACCACCCTTTCGGGAGGTGAAGCCCAGCGGGTTAAACTTGCAACGGAACTGTCGAAAATAGACACCGGTAAAACCTTTTATATACTTGATGAACCGACTACAGGTTTACATTTTCAAGACATTCAACAGTTGCTTGATGTACTTAGTAAGCTGGTAGATAAAGGCAATACAGTGCTTATAATTGAGCATAACCTGGATGTGATCAAAGTAGCGGATTATATCATCGACCTGGGGCCCGAAGGAGGCAGGGAAGGAGGCTATGTGGTGGCAGAAGGTACACCTGAAAAAATAGCGGAAAGCGGGAGTTATACCGGAAAATATTTAAAACAGGAATTATTTCAATGATTAAAAATACCTGGATAGGTCTGGCAATCATTTTTTTCGGTGGTTATACGCTTTATAATGATGATGTGCTGGAAGCATTACTTTACTTTTCGGTCGGGCTTGGCTTTGCCTTGATGGGAGCGGTAAAAGATCCCCGGGTTGAGGCGTATAGTAAAATTCTCCATATTGTATCTTGGATTTTTGTCCTTTCGGGTATTTTACTGTTCATTGCTGTATTAAGAAGAGATGCATATGGACAGTAAAGCAGTTAATTAAAACGATTCGCAAAAAAATAAAGTATTTTTGGGTAAAACCCGATTCCCTTCGTTTGTATGAATAAGTATAAACTATACTGGGTATTTCAGATTGCAGGCTGGTCAACGTATGCGCTTATGCAGATTATTGTCTGGGTGCTGGTCAATCCTGACACCAATACCTCCAACCTGATATCGATCAGTGTTTTTGAGGCATTTACGTTTCTGAGCTTCACACATTTTTATAGGTATATCATTATTAAAGAAGGCTGGTTGCAGATACCTTTCTCCAAAACGATACCAAGGGTTTTAGTTACGCTGGTTCTTCTTGCAATACCCTTATACCCTCTGAAAATAGGTTTCAGCTTCCTGGTAGGCATGTACACACCGAATTTATGGAATTCGATGCCAGGCACCACTGCCATAAACGTTTTTTTTCTTTTTTTATGGACACTGATTTATTTCCTTTATCTCTATTTCGAGCAATATAACCGGTCACTCAAGTATGAGGCGGCAATGAAAGAAACAGAGCTGGCGCACTTGAAATCACAACTGAATCCGCACTTTATTTTCAATGCCCTCAACAGCATAAGAGCGCTGGTTGATGAAGAACCTGCAAAATCAAAAAAAGCAATTACGCAACTATCAAACATACTTCGAAGTTCGCTGATAGGTGACAAAAAGAAACTCACTAAATTTGAAAACGAATATAATACCGTAAGGGATTACCTTGAACTGGAATCAACACGTTATGAAGAAAGGTTAAAAACCTTTTTTGACATTCACCCCGATTCTTACGACTATCTGGTACCCCCTCTTATGCTTCAGACACTGGTGGAGAATGGAATAAAACACGGAATATCCACATTAAAAGAAGGAGGTACTATAAAATTAAAAACCTTTGTTGAAAACGGTATCATGCATATTCAGATTCGTAATTCCGGGCAGTTTATTAACGGTACACCCTCAAATAAAAGTGAAGGTTTTGGCCTTAAAAATACCAGACAAAGACTAAAATTGATTTATGGTGACAAAGCAACTCTTAAGATTTTCAATGAAAATGATAATACTGTTCTTACTATTGTAGAAATACCGCAAATCGAACATTATGAGAGCATTAATAATTGATGACGAAAGGCTGGCAAGAAAGGAACTTACCTCCTTGCTTCAGGATTATCCTGAAATTGAAATTATAGGTGAAGCAGCGAATGCGGACGAGGCACTGGAGCAAATAATTGAACACAAACCGGATCTTCTTTTTCTCGATATACAGATGCCCGGTAAAACCGGTTTTGAGTTGCTTGAGACTCTTGATTCCGTGCCGCTGGTAATTTTTACTACCGCCTATGACGAATACGCATTGAAAGCCTTTGAAGTGAATGCACTCGACTACCTGCTGAAACCCATTCAATATGAACGGTTGAAAGAAGCTATTTCCAAAGTGCTCACCTTTGCAAAAAATAATAAGAAAGATGAGCATATTACTAGCCTTCCAAAACTTGGCCTCAGTGACCAGGTATTTGTAAAAGACGGTGACAAGTGCTGGTTTGTACGGCTATCAGAAATTCGCCTGTTTGAATCCGACGGCAACTACATCAAGGTCTATTTTGGTACTAACCGGCCAATGATTCACAAATCACTAAATGCACTGGATGAAAAGCTGAACGACCGTGATTTCTTTCGTGCAAGCAGAAAACACATTATAAACCTGAGCTGGCTCGAAACCATTGAACCGTGGTTTAATGGCGGCCTGATGGTAAAGCTTAAAGGCGGTGAAAGAGTGGAAGTAAGCCGCAGGCAGGCTACCAAGTTCAAGGATATGATGAGTCTTTAGATAGATGGTTTCTTTTTATTCAATAATAAATTGTAAACAAATTTTAATTTATTGCAACATCCCTTCATTTTCCAGCCAAACTCTTACCCGCTTTCTACAACGGTTTTTTGTTCCTCTCCCTCACGCAATACCTCATACATTTTTTGTCACCTTGGGATTTGGTACAATACCCACAATAGGGCAAGTACAATACGTAAATAATCAGGTGTTAACGTAACTTCTTGAATCAATTATAGCCAGGATGACTGGAATAAGCATATATAACCTATCGCAGATGATTTAATTATAGTATTCCATTTCCCTTCCTACAATAAACTGCGGGATTTCCCGATCAAAAGTGATTTGATTAGTCCAATTCTTATTAGTGTCATATTTCAATTTGTAAATTTCTTTACTTCTAAGGCTGCCATCTGAGGCATAGTTGCTCCTCTCAATTATATTACCATTCTCATCATATTTGACTGTACTTTTTCTTGCAAGACTTCCATCAGCGCTAAACAAATTCATCTCAATCATATTCGCACTGTCATCATATTCGAAAGTACTTTTTCTCGCTAATTCTCCTTCCGAGTTATACTCATTCGCCTCAATTACATTCCCATTATTGTCATTTATGAAAGTTCGTTTATTATCGTAGCTACCAGCATAGTAGTAAATCTTCTCAACTAAATATCCACCTTCATATTTATAAGTCGTTTTATTTCCTGGTCTGTCAACAAAGGAGATAATCCCTTCAATCTTATTTCCATTCTCATCATACATGAAGGTGCTTTTAACATCAAGACTGCCGCCTGAATTGTAGCTAATATTCTCAATCACATTACCATCACCATCATATTTGAAGGTTTCCCTGTTTTCAAGACTGCCGTCTGAATTGGATTGCATCCTTTCGATTAAGTTTCCCTTCTTATCATAAATATAAGTCTCCTGAGTAACAAGACTGGCTTCCGAGTTATAGTAGTTATACTCAATCATATTTCCTTTCTTGTCATATTTGTAAGTCTTCTTATTACGTATGCTACCATCAAGTAAGTAGTTGTTCTCCTCAATTATGTTGCCTATTTTATTAAATATCAAATAACTCGACCCTGATTCCGCACCTCGTGAAACCACTCCTTGTTCTTCTACAACTTCATAAGAAGTCGTTCTGACAGATTTAACTTTCCCATGGAGATCCTTTTTTTCAAGGTCATTCTTTTCATTTTTGTCAATGTAATTGTCCGCAAAAAAGCTACTAATTGTTACCAACCATGTCAAAATGATTATTGCTGTATTTGTCATAATTAACCTCCTTTTGGTTTTACCGTTTTAAATTACCATTGCACAACCACACGAATCAGCCGGGATTGAGCATCGCAAGTACTTATTTATTATCATTAAACCCCAATTGTTAGATCTCTTTATTCATACTGGTCGTCAAGGGCCTTTTCGTACCTGAAATGTAAATTAAAAAATATGATGGGATAGCATTATATCAAAAGGATATCGCCCGCTTCATCCTTTGTGTAACCTGATTGTTTCCTTATTATATAAATTTACTAACTTGGCGTCACATTATGAATTACTGCCAATTTTAATCTAATAATTTTCGGTCGTGGAAGATAATCAAAAATCATTATTGTATTTGAGTTATGTAGTAATGAATACTGATGGTGTTATTCAAAATCAGGAATATACATTGCTTAAAAAAATCATTGAATTTGAACAAGTTTCCAAAGATTCATTAGCCGAATTCAACAAGGACATCAAAAAAAAATCTTTGGAAGAATTGCGAAAGATTGGATTAGGTGGTCTTATGAATGCCAGCAGAAGGGATCAAATTAAAACCCTTGCATGGATTTACAAAATGATATATGCTGATGATGATGTAAATATAAAAGAGGCACAATTTCTAATGTATACTATTAAGCCAACCGATATAAGCTATTCCGAATTAAAAAAAATAGCCGAAAAATTACCTAAGATATAATTTAACTGGGTTCGACTGAAATGTGTGATATAAAATCCTGAAATCAAAAGCTGAAAATTCATTACTTATCATTTATTGTTTGACAAAAACATTGACAATTCTAAAAAAATGGGTTGATATTATGCAGGAAAAGATCGATGGAATCAGAGAAATCATGCGCCTGTAAGCATGGTTGAAAGTCTGATTCAAAAATGATGTATCGGATTACGACCGTGGCTGCTTGCAGATGTCGAATTGAAACAAATTACGAGCGGGTTTGTATGTGTGATTTGATGGGGATTACTATAAATAAGGTCGCATAAGTTTAAAAATATGCTTTTCAATTTTTTGCTTATCAGGCTTCCTGTACCAGACCGACTAGTTCTGAATCCACCTCCCAGTCGCGGGCAAGTTTGAGCATGGCCGTTGCTTCCATTTCTGTAATGTATCCTTTCTCAAAGTTTGCCTGCCATGCATGGTTTATAAAATGAAGGCGCTTGGTTTTCTCCAATTTGTTTACCTCGTCTTTCAGGTAATCCCTGGCGCGTTCAAAAGCCGTTAAATAGTCCTCTGAAATGAATTCATAAGACCATTTTAGTTCTTCCTCCGCATCATTTTCTTCTGCAATCTGTAATAGGATTTTTTCCTCTTTTTCATCCAATCCGTGATAATGAAAAATGATCGCATTTAGTAAAATAAATGCCCTCTTCTCTTCGCGGTTGCCAATATACTCCATTGAAAGAGTAAATATAAACGATAATCTGGTATTTTATATAATTTAATATATTTTATAAATCACTGGATTGCTGGGGGTTGCATCAATCATCATATTAGCTGTCTGCAGATTTAATAAATAGAATCCGTCTGCAATATCATCCGGAACAAAACATAGCTCGGTAATCGTCGATTCCTCTCTAACCTTTCCTTGAATATTCCAAAATTCCTTATGAGATTTCAAGTTGCCGCCGTCTTCCTCCGGGTCGAGTGACGGAAGGTCAACAATAACATGCAGAGTTCCGGTTTGGCATAAATATTTTAATATTTCAGGATCGAGATAAGGTGGATTAGTGCCGCTATGATTGCGTACTGTTTTTGACTCCGGATTTGGAAGTGTACGGATGATGACCGCCTCTGTAAATTCGAACTTCCGCTTGCGTATGAAATCACGAAAACGTACGAACTTTTCGCCGCCTGTTTCATATAACTTAACTGAAACAAGTTCTGCCAGAAAATGATACTTGTGGAGGATTTGGCTCATTGATGTATCGTCAGCAGAAATATGGCCGTAACACTCTGTGTGCGTGCCGTTTCCGTGAGGTGTCAGGGTAATTTTTTTGTAGTTCACACTCCCTCCCCTTTTCACATCTCCGATAAAGTTTTCCGTTTCAATCGTTTCGAATACGGGGTTTTCTGCATGGTAGCAGTTTGGATTGTCAGGTCCGTGTTTCAATGGTATCGAAATACGGTGCGGCTTATTCAGATCGGCACTTTTTACTCCAACCGGTGTTTCAAACGTAATTACCATATATTTTATGTTAAATATTTATCTGTTTCATGAACTTATAAAAAGACCGGAAGCAATTTTATCAGCAAGAAGAAATCCTTTCTCTGTTAGAACAATCTTTTCAGTATCGATGCGGCACATGCCACCGATTTTCAATCTATCAATCAGGCTGTGGTTTGATTGCAGCAGATCGTATTCCCATTTTTCTTTCAGGATAAGAAAAGATGTCCCCCACATAGTCCGCAACGATGTAAGTATATAATCGTTGATCTGATTTTCCCTTGAGAGCGGCTCTATTGTGGCTGGAATTTTATTGTCAGCAATCGCTCTGACATATAATGCGCTGTTCGCTACATTAGACTGACGGCTTTCAAAGTTAAATGAATGTGCCGCGGGCCCAACGCCAAGATAGTATTTGTTTTTCCAGTAACCGGAATTATGCTGTGATTCATATCCGGGAAGGCAAAAATTTGAGATCTCGTAGTGTAAATACCCTTCTTGTTTAAGCATCGAAATCAATATTTCATACTCATCTGCTGAAAAATCGTCATCGGGAACCTGCAGTTTACCTCGCCTGGCCCGTCTGCCAAATACCGTATTTTCTTCGATCGTGAGATTATATGCGGAAATATGTTCGGGCCGGTATTTCAGAAGTATCTCCAGGTCTTTTTCCCATCTTCTGTGATTTCCGGGAAACACGCCATAAATCAGATCCACATTCACATTTATAAAGGTCGATGTACGAATCATATCCAGCGAGGCCAGGGCTTTTTCTTCGTTATGCACACGGTTCATAAATGCCAGTACTTTATTGTCAAAAGACTGGACTCCTAAGCTGAGCCTGTTTATTCCGGCTTTTTCCCATGCATTGAGTTTAGACTTGCTTATATCTTCCGGATTAGCTTCCATCGTTATTTCAGGGTCGGACTTTATGCTATAATGGGCATAAACAGCATCCAGCAATCTTGTAATGTATGCAGGATTCAGTAGCGAAGGGGTGCCGCCACCCAGATATATGGTTGAAATATTTTCGTCGCCATGATATTTTTTTCTCAATGAAAGTTCTTTGCATATGGCATCAATGACCGGATCGATCATTTTTTGGCTGGTACTGAAATAAAAATCACAATAATAACAGGCTTGTTGACAGAAAGGAATATGAATGTAAATGCCAGCCAAAGGGAAATGTATATATAAATTTGTAAAATAACTCGATTCAAATTTACTCAATTTGCCTTTTATCCATTGAGAATTTTAATACTGACCATATTATCCGTTCTTTTTCATTTGCCTGAAGTTTTCTGTCAGATGAAAGATTTAAAACTTACAGGAACGGATGATCCGGATAGTATGGTAGAAAAATTAGCTCAACAGATTGAAACGCCTGCTGATTCAGGGAGTCTTATCCGCGTAGTTCATAAAGCGGTAATTCAATTAAGGGGTGATGGTTACCTGCTGGCCAATGTTGAAGCAATCGAATATTATCCAGAAGGGTTGCTTACCATTCAGATTTTCGTTGGCCCCTCCTATGAATGGGCCCGGCTTTCATTAGACGGCCTACCTGAAGAACTCCGCAACAGGCTTAAAAACAAACCTGCACATTTCACAAAAAAGGGATATAATAAAGCCGAAATCAGACAATTATTAACGGAAATCATCACCTACTCCGAAAACCACGGTTATCCGTTTGCAAGTGTTCAGCTAGATTCAGTGCGCGTGAATGATAAGGGTATATCCGCTACCGTGATTTACGACCCCGGACCATTTATCACATTTGATTCATTGAATATAATGGGCAACCTGAACATTAAAAAGCGCTTTTTAGGTGCCTATCTGAAAATATTACCCGGAAAATCATTTGATCAGCGTTTGATAGACCATATACCTGAAAAACTTGAAAGACTGCATTATCTGAAAATGAATGAAATGCCTGTTATCAGATTCCAGAACGTAGAATGCAGCATTGACCTGTTCTTAAATCCAGAAAAATCAAACCAGTTCGATGCAGTGATAGGGTTTTTACCCAATGAAAAAGAGGGCGGAAAAGTGCTTGTCACGGGCAAAGCGGATATCTTACTGCATCAATTATTTCGTAGTGGAAAATCGTTTGAATTTCATTGGGATAAAACACAGGTAGCCACGCAGTCAGTTCTTATCAGTTACACACATCCCAATCTGTTTACAAGTCCCGTAGGTCTGTTGGCTGATTTCTATCTTTACAAGCAGGACACCACGTTTATCAACCGCAAAGTCAGGCTCGGTTTTGATTTATTGACGCCAGGTACGGGTACATTCTCTTTTTTCTCCAAATGGGAGTCTTCCCGGCTAATAGGCGCGCTGCCCTTTGACAGTACCGTCTTTCTGTTCGACCTGGCCGATTTCAATATCAACTATATCGGTCTGCGGTTTACTGATTTACCCGCTGCTTTACAGCGGCCTCCTTTCACGCACTGGAATGTGGATATTCAAGCAGCTTTCGGTAGAAAAACTATTCTGAAAAACGCAGGATTTGACGATTCCGTTTATGAGGGTGTGGATTTCGAAACCATCCAGTTTACTACTGAAGCTGCGGTTTCAGGATTATTGCAGTTCAAAAATGCGTATTTTCTTTATTCGAAAATCAGCGGAGGGTTGATGATAAACGAGCGGTTGTTTCTAAATGACCTGTACCGATTAGGTGGACTGAATTCAATCCGGGGATTTAATGAAAATTTCTTCTATGCCTCAAGATATCTGCTCGGAACCCTCGAGTTCAGAATGTATTTCAACTCCATCTCCAGCCTTTTTGCATTTTATGATCAATCTTATGTTTATTACAATTTGGAGGATTCTCAATTTAATGATACGCCTTTTGGCATTGGCCTGGGTATGAATATTGAATCCGGGAACGGTCTGTTTACACTGGTTTATGCGCTGGGACAAACCCAGGAACAGCCTCTTGACTTTCGTTTATCGAAAATACATTTTGGATATATCTCTGCATTCTGAGCAGTACATAAAATTGGAAAGCGGTGGATGTAACTGCACGGATCATCAAATAAATTGCCAAGTTAACGGAAGTCATATGATTGAAGATCAGAAATTCTATATTTTAGAGGTATGTTTCAGCTTATTATTATCATCCTGCTTGTCGTGCGATGGCCATTAACGCTGAATACTGAAACCGTTCAAGGCCTGTCACAAATCGATCTTTCTGAAAGGTGGGAAGTTTTCGATTCTAATTCGGGGTCGTTCAGGAAGATGACGGTATATGAAAAAAGTAAATCCGTTTCGTGGGGCCTTAGGGCCATCGAATTATCAGGATACACGCTTACTATTAAATCCGAAGGAACCAATATGCTGCTCGTTAATAAGAAAGGTTTTACGGTTTTTAAGGATATGCTTATAATGAACCTGGACAGTCTGTCAGGAATATCGCCACTGCAGGCTTATACCTTCACAATATACAATCAGAATGGGATTTACGGAAACCGGTTATCGACCACCTTGATTAAAACAAATCCAAAAACAGCCAGTGGGTTGTTTGTGCAGGATATGCAACGCAGACAAGAAAGTGATTTCACTGAATTTTTCACCATTTCATCCCTCATCCTTCTAACGATTATTGCCATCCTGATTAACCGTTTCCCAAAGGAAAGCAAAGATTACAGTGCAATTACGTACTCACTCACTTTTCAAAACAGGGAAGAATCCCTGATCACCATTCGCCCGCTTAACCGCAATAACCTTCCGTTTATTGGGTGTAATGCATTACTCATTGGTTTTCTTATCAGCTCTTTAAAAGTTTTAACGCCACAACATTTAGAAATGACTTTACTCCGCGGAATGTCATCGTCCTATTATCTTGACTGGTTGGAAATTTCGTTTGTAATATTCCTGCTTCTGATCGGTAAATACTTTCTGATTTCTGTATTTAATCGGTTATATCATTTGGGTGAGTTCAGATTTATCCAGTTTTATAATTCCTTAAGATATTCCATTTGGGTCTTTTTACTTGCCTTTATTATTCTTGTTTTATCCTATCTTTCGTTCCGTCAGCCAGACCTCAATATCTATTCTTTCATAATAAATATGGTGGTGCTATTACTTGCTATCCGGCTGTTTATTCTGTTTATTAAATTAATGAATTATTCTGATTATAGAAATTTCCATTTATTTTCATACCTTTGCGCCACAGAAATAATCCCCTTTCTTGTAATATACAAAATAGCACTGGGGTAGTGATAGGAGTTGAAGAAAAGGTAGAAGAAAAATGGAGACTGAAGTTAAAGACAGGTTGAAAACAGTTAAAAGCATTTTAGTTTCACAACCTAAACCAAAAGACGAAAAATCACCGTATTACGTACTGGCAAAAAAGTACAATCTGAAAATTACCTTTCGTCCTTTCATTCAGATTGAACCGATCCCTGCCAAGGAATTTCGTAAACAAAAGATCAGTATTCTTGATCACTCGGCAGTTATTTTCACTAGCAGGAACGCCGTGGACCATTATTTCAATGTTTGTAAGGATTTGAAAATTGAAGTACCTACAGACATGAAATACTTTTGCATTTCTGAGCAAACAGCTAATTACCTGCAGAAGTATATAGTTATACGTAAACGAAAAATCTTTACAGGTCTGCGCACTGCGGCAGAACTGATTGAAGTTTTGAAAAAGCACAAGAACGAAAAATATCTATTTCCCTGTTCAAATATCAGGAAAGATGATATTCCGAAATTTCTGAGAGAAAATGGGTTTGATTATACAGAAGCAACCTTGTACAACACGATAGCCAGTGATCTTTCTGATCTGGCGGATATCAAATATGACGTCATTGCGTTTTTCAGCCCTTCAGGGATACATTCGCTTTTTGTAAACTTCCCTGATTTCAAGCAAAATAATACACGAATTGCTGCATTCGGGCCTTCAACCGCTAAAGCGGTTAGCGAGCATAATCTGATCCTCGATATCGAAGCTCCGCTACCCAATGCTCCTTCGATGACCGGAGCTATTGAGTTGTATGTGAAAAAAGTGAACGGAAAATAAACTGCAATTTCACTGCTTTCCCTTTAACCTGTAGAAGTTTGAATCAATGCGATGATGATTCCACAGCAATAATATGTTTGCGGGCTAACCGTCAAGAATCGATTTGAGGCCAGCCGGGGAATAGTTTATAGATTTAATCGTTTTGTGATCTTCCGTTCTATACACCAGGTAATGATCATCAGATTTTTCAAAATGGCAATCCATGTCATGTTCTTGTTTGTAACGATCAATGGTAAGCAGGGCTTCTTTTTCTGAAGCGCATGATTTACTCATATTCGATCGATGTACTTCATCGAACAACGCCTTGAATTTATTTGCTAAACCAAATTCAAGCACCGCTCCTGACAATACGTACTGTATATCACAAAGTGCATCAGCAATTTCAACCATATCCCGGTCCTGAATTGCTTTGTCAAGTTCTTTCAACTCCTCTGCAAGTAGCGACACCCTAAGTCGGCATCGTTTTTCAGAAGGAATGGTTGGTTCCGGCAATATCGGGTGTTTAAACGTACGGTGAAATTCTGAAACCTGATTCAGCGCATTAACTTCTTTCATTTTTGTCCGTTTTACTATTTAATATTGAGCAAATTAAACATTCGAACATATCATTACGAACATACCCCGGTAAATAAAATCTGAAAATAGTAACCTATTGAATTTAAATAAACAGAAATTATTCAATCTGTAAATCCAATACCGTACAAGTCACTCCACATCAGTATTTACATTCAAATAGTTACCATTGATCGTATTTTAATATATATTTATGCGCTTATAGTTGGTTATGAATTCCAAAATGCATATGGATATTATAACTAGGCAAAAATTAAACCTACTCATACAACTTGCAAAAGCAGACAAACATTTTGCCCGTGAAGAAAAGTTGCTTATCAAAGACATAGCGAGCAAACATGGCTTCCCTGAATCGGAGTTGAACAAACTATTTGTCATTCCCGATACCATTGAATCATTTGGGGCGCTTAGTCCGGATAAAAAAAAGGAATACTTGCTTGATTGCATGGCTCTGATCATGGCCGACGGTAAAATAGAACCCAGGGAAGTGACTTTTGCACAGAACATTGCACTCAAGCTTGGCTTTCATAAAGATGTGGTCAATTACCTGCTTGATAACTGGGACAAAGTAGATCAGTTTGACCTGACACCCTGGAAAGTATAATGTTCAATTTACGGAGAATAGAGGAGGCTTCATTGTTTCGAATGCAGTGGCTTTCTGATAGGCATTTGCAATGGCCAGAATAGTTCCCTCTTGAAATAACCTACCTATAATAGAAAAACTGGTCGGACTTCCTTTTTCATTAAACCCGTTTGGTAAAACAACTAACGGATGACCTGTCAAATTGGTAGCCAGTAGCTGTGGTCCCCCGAAACTTGGCGTTATAATGGCATCATATTGCTGAAACAATACATTCATCTCTTCGATAAGCAGATTACGAATCCGATTGGCCTGAATGTACTCTACCGCAGGAATCAACCTTGCCACACGGAAAAAAGAAGGCCAGGCATTTTTGTCCTGCCGGACAAGCAGGTCATCATTGTTTGATCTGGTGAGTTCGTCAAATGCTGCAGCCGACTCGGCAGCCAGGATCATATACATGGCACTATAGGGCAGGTTTTCAGGTAAACTAACGGGTTGTGGGTGTATTCCCATTTCGTGAAATACCATTAGGGCAATTGAGTCATTGCTTCTGTTTGAATAATTCCTTTCGAAAAGATTCTTCAGATAACCTATTTTTAAACTACCAATATCCTGATCTGTATTGTAATTAAAAGGTGCGTTGATCACTGCCTTATCCATTCCATCAGGGCCGTATATGGCATTTAATATAATAGCGCAGTCCTGTGCAGATCTGCACATTGGTCCGACTTTGTCCATCGTCCAGCTCAGCGCCATGGCACCCGTCCGGCTTACCCTTCCGAATGTTGGTCGCAGGCCTGTTACGCCGTTTCGTGTCGAAGGTGATACAATGGATCCAAGTGTTTCGGTGCCAATGGCAAAGGCCACCAACCCTGCCGCCGTAGCTGCTCCGGATCCGGCAGATGATCCGCTTGAGCCCTGTTCCAGATTCCAGGGATTTCGGGTCTTCCCTCCATACCACACATCCCCCATGGCCAGCGCCCCCAAGGTGAGTTTGACAAGCAATACTGCACCAGCTTCTTCCAATTTATGAATTACGGTCGCAGTATTGGTAGGCATCTGATCCTTGTATGCCATTGCTCCCCATGTGGTCTTATACCCTTCGAGTGTAAACAGATCCTTGATACCATATGGAATACCATGCAATGGACCCCGGTAATTGCCGGCAGCTATTTCTTCATCGGCACGTGCTGCTTGCTCCAGGGCTCGGTTTTCGAGCAATGTAACCACGCATTCAAGCGTATCTCCGAATTTTTTAAGCCTGTCCAGATAGAGTTTTGTCAGTTTCGTAGAAGTGACTTTCTTATCACGCACCAACACCGAAAGCTGCGCAACGGTATAAAATGCGAGTTCCGTGTCATTTTCAGGCAGTTGCATTTCAACAGGCAAGCCGAAATTAAGTACTTTCTGGACATCCTCGATTATAAATCCTGCAGGTAGCGGATTAAAAATGAATGCCGGAGGTGTTTCGTTTTTCAGAGAAAAGGCATGCAAGGCTTTTATTCTGCTCAAATTTAATTTCAGACCCTCCTGTATGGAATCTCTTTCTGTTTTTGTGAAATTCAGGTCGAATAGTGCCTCTGCCTGCCTGGTATCAACATATATGTCCTCTTCTTGTTCTTGATTTTGTTGCCCTTTTGAAAACGACACAACTAAAGAAAGAAGGAGAAAAATACTAAAATATCTTTTCATGACAAATTGAATTTATGAAAAACAAGGTTTGTTGCGCGGTCGTTAAAATTAAAGCATAAATTGACAAGAGAATGAACATTTAATATATTGTATTTTTTTTTATAAATGAAAGCTTACTTTAATGATCTTTTCAGTTATATCTGCTGGGCAAACGAACGACTCCTTGTAACCCTCGAAACGAATCACATTGAGAATGAAAACGTCATTAAAATCATGAATCATCTTTTTTCATCACAGTTAATCTGGCTGCACCTTATCCAGAACCTGCCTATTTCGCCCTTCCCGCTTTGGGAATCTTATAAGATCAAAAAATTGGACTCTATGATAGAGGAATACATTACATCACCTATAAAAGACGATAAGTAAATCCTTTAATTTAATATCATGAAAAAATTATTACCGATCACACTATTACTGATGGCTCCTGTTTTCCTGTATGGCCAGCAAGATTTATGCTGCACATTGTCAGCTCCTGAAGAATTTGCTGTGCTTTCACAAAACATGGATTTTGCGATGCTGCACGAAATCCCCCAACCATATATTCATCACAGTAAACAGGGTGATATGATTACGTTTCCCACCAATGACGGTAAAACCGGCAATGCCTTCTTTCTGAAATCCTCGCATAAATCAGACAATTATCTGTTTGTGATACATGAATGGTGGGGACTGAACGACCATATCAAAAAAGAAGCGGAAAGGCTTTATAATGATCTGGAGAATGTAAATGTAATGGCCATTGACCTGTATGACGGCAATGTGGCCAGCACCCGGGAAGATGCCATGAAATATATTAGGCAGGTCAATAACGAACGGGCTAATGCCATTATTAGTGGGGCGGTGGATTATGCAGGACACAACTCAAAAATAGCTACCATCGGCTGGTGCTTTGGCGGGGGATGGTCGCTTCAATCAGCATTAATTGCTGGCAGCCATACGGTCGGTTGTGTGATGTATTATGGTCGTCCCGAACAAAATATGGAAAAACTGAAAACTCTCAACAGCGATGTGCTTGGCATATTTGCCGTACACGACAGTGGCATAGGGCCCGATGTGGTTGCGAAATTTCAAAACGATATGATTGGAGCTGGCAAAAGTATAACCGTTCATTCCTTTGACGCCGCACATGCTTTTGCAAATCCAAGTTCACAACGGTACAACAGCGATGCCGCACAAATTGCTAATCAATTGGCACTGGCATATTTGAAGAAAAAGTTTAACCAGTAGTCATCATTTTCGTGTCTGTATTTAAAACTATTTGAAGGCTGTTTTTGCATTTACCGGATTATTTCCAGGGCTTAAGTATAATCGAAAAATCCTTGTTTTCCATTACTTTTTCCTTCGAATAGTACACCGGAATATACTCGTCCCGGGACCATAATTCAAATAGGTCTTTGTAATGGTTACTTCGTGGATCTCCCGACTGGCCAGGTGAATTACAACCAATTGTCTTGTCAAAATCTCCGGTATCTACTATAATCCGGAACGAAGCACCATGTGTTTGGTTGTTTCCTGAAGCGGTATTATTGATAGTATATCCATTTCCCCCTCTTGGTACGATTCCGGTATTGAAAATGCCTTTGAGGCTATCCGAAAGTAACGGATCCAGGGCATGTTTAATCGCAATATGCTTGTAATTTTCCTGACCATATTTCCAGAAGGTTATATCCGGCCCGAATTCAGATGCTAATTTTGTTACAGCTTTTGCAAATGTAACTGAAAGAAACTCGTCTCTTCCCAATCCCGGATCGCTTCCAAACTTCTGATCGGGATATATGATCCATTCAAGTATTTTTTTCATAGAAAGCCTCGGAAAATAAGCTCGTGTTTTTTCAGAAACTGCAAGAACCATAATCGAATCCTGGATTTCACGCTCCCAGGCAACATAAATACCTGCTTCAACTGATTCCGGGCTGAGGATGTAATCCCAGTTCAGAAGAAGGTTTTTACAGATTTCGGCCTGTTCGGAATCTGATGGAATGTCTTTCAACAGGGGAACAAGCTGTTTTGCAGGGCGTGAGAAATAATCGGTTTGCAGCTTTTTCATTTCGTCCATACTGAATTTTGATCCGGAGTTTAGAATTTCATTCAGGCGGTCGCCCCTGAATGAGTCGGTCCACGAAAATCCGATTGCGTCCATATATTTGTACCCTTTCGGCACCACATACTGATTCGCAGTGGCAAAAAATCCATTTTCAGGATTAATAAGATGCGGTTTTTCAATGATGGGTAAATACCCGTCCCATTCATACCGGCCATCGCCCGGTACAGGCACCAGGCCACTCCAGTTTCTTCGAACAGGTGCAATTCCAACTGCCTGCCAGCCAATGGTACCCGTTGTATCGGCCCAAATCATGTTCTCTCCGGGTATGTGGCTATAACTGCAAGCTTCCTTGAACTCTTCCCAGCTTTTGGCCTGGTCCATTCGCAGGCTGGCAAGATACGGCGATCCGCCTGTTTCGAGCCACCCACACCGGACTGCCCAGGCTTTATACAAGACCGTATCAATGAACGTGATCGGTCCATGCCTAGTATATCTTAGTTCAGCAATTTCATCCTCGCGGCCTTTTACAGGAATCGTATCCGTAATAATCTTCATATTTTCCCATACACCCTTGTACTTATACTGATTTAGCTTGAGTGGATTAAGGTCATATACGTACAGATCTTCCGCATCCGTCCGGAATACAGTAAGTCCCCACGCCCCAAATCCATTGTGGCCGATGGAAACCCCGGGTATTTCAGGCTCCCCTCCCCCAATTACATCCCACCCGGGCGCCGATAAATGTACCCAGTACCGCAATGAAGGGATTGCTTGCGCACGGTGCGGGTCATTTGCCATCACAGGAAAACCGCTTTGAGTACGCTCACCACTTAGAATCCAGTTGTTGCTCCCGACAGAGTTCAGCTCTTCGTATCTAAAAATTCCCGTTAAATCGGAATGCCGTTTATCCAGGTTACCCGGGTAAAACCTTACTTTCTGTCTGTAGGCATTGTATATTCCAAGAATATTTTTTTCAAGCATTTCAGATGTAATAGTAGAATCGAGAGCAATATCCGGATTGGACGGCGTAAAAACGGCAAGGCTTTTTACTTCATCTACGCCTAAGGCAGCTACCGCTCTTCCGTAATTCAACTCCTGGTTTATGTTACCAAGCAAACCCTGATGCCTTGAAATTACCACTTCCGGTGTCCAATATTCCGGTTTAATTCCCAACAGGTTAAACTCCGGAGGCAGTAGTTCAGGATGATTTATGGTTTCCGTAATATACGCATTGACACCCTTCACAAAAGACGTAATGATTAATTCACCCCTTGGGTGATAATGGTTCATCTCTTCTTTTATATCCCCCCTGAACATAAAAAGCCGGGTGCCAATATCTCTGTCAAGATGTTCTCCGCCTAGTATTTCGGCTACCGTACCGGTAGCCTGCCTTCTCCAGATTTCGAGTTGAAACAGCCGGTCGCGTGCGGCATTGTAACCCTGACCAATAAACAGGTCTTCCTCTGATCCGGCATAAATATGAGGAATGCCCCATTTGTCCACCACAATCTCCACCACTCCCTTTAGCCCTTTTATCCGTTGCGCATGCTCCTGAACCGGAGGTGTATCGCAGGATTTGATAAAAGCTAAAACAAAAAAGATTGTAATCAAAACAGCTGTATTCTTCATATTTGTTACGGATTATTCCGCCAATTTAAATTTTTACCAACCCGAATCAAAAAATCTGCGAACTACGTACCTTTATGGCTATGTCAGAATCTGAAAAAAAACTTTTTCTGCTCGATGCATATGCACTGATCTACCGCGCGCATTTTGCGTTCAGCAAAAATCCGAGGATCACTTCCAAAGGCAAAAATACTGGAGTTATGTTCGGATTTACAAATTCACTGCTGGAGGTGCTGCAAAAGCAACAGCCCACACACATCGGAGTAGCTTTCGATTTACCGGGGCCCACTTTCCGGCACGAGGTTTATAAAGAATATAAAGCGAACCGGCAGGAAACTCCCGAAGATATAAAGGAAGGAGTACCGGTAGTTAAAGAAATTATTAAAGCATTTAATATCCCGATTCTTGAACTTCCTACCTACGAGGCCGACGACATTATTGGTACAATAGCCAAAAAAGCTGAAAAAGAAGGATTTACGGTGTATATGATGACTCCCGACAAGGATTTCGGACAATTGGTGGATGATAAGATCCTGCTCTACAAACCTGCTTTCATGGGTAATGCGGTTGATATTATGGGTGTGGAAGAAATAAAAGAAAAATGGGGCATAGACCGCGTGGACCAGGTGCGTGATATGCTGGGCATGCAGGGCGATGCATCGGACAACATTCCAGGCATTCCCGGAGTAGGCCCGAAAACTGCACAACAGTATATCAAAGCCTATGGTTCGGTAGAAAGCCTGGTAGAACATGCCCATGAACTGAAAGGTAAACAAAGGGAAAATGTTGAAAAATATGGAGAGCAGGGCATCATGTCGAAACAGCTTGCTACAATTGTCACGGATGCACCAATTGATTTTAACCCGGAAGATTTAAAATATGAAAGCCCTGACGAATCAAAATTAAGGGCGCTTTTCGAGGAACTGGAGTTCAGGACACTGATAAAACGGGTATTAGGGGGTGATAAATCTCCTTCCAAGCCGGACCGGATCAATATATTGCCTGGGGAGTCACAGCTTGATTTATTCAGCCAGTCACGGCTGGACACAAAATCGGTTCGAAAAGACAAAGCTTCTGAGCAGGAAGAAAAAGAAGAAACCGATTCCAAACCTGTACCCGCAAAGAAAACAGATTATTTTTCTATGGGGCATATCCAGCATGTGTTGAAGTCAGTGGAAGAAATCGAAAACATGGTTCCGTATTTGATGATGCAGGATACCGTCAGCCTTGCATTGGAAAAATCCGGTAATTCGGTTGATGCTGGCTGGAGTGGTCTTGCCCTCAGTTATATGCCTGAGGAATCATATTTCATACCCCTGGAGGGTGATATATCGCACACAGGAAAGCTTCTTGAACCATTAATTCCATTTTTTGAAAATGAGAAAATAACTAAAACCGGACATGACCTGAAAGCAGATATGCTTATATTCCGAAAATACCAGATACCTATTAACAAGCCATATTACGATGTCATGTTGGCTCATTACCTCATTGACCCTGAGTCGCGGCATTCCCTGGATGTGCTATCAGAAAATTATCTTGCCCATACGCTTCTTGACAAAGATAATATAGCTTCTGTCAATCCGGAATACCAGAGAGCGGCATTACACGGCGAAAAGACAGAAGTACTGCTTCAGTTAAAAGATGTATTTGATCGGATGGCAAAAAAACTTCATGTCGATAACCTTCTTGCAGAGGTTGAATTACCCCTGCTTTCGGTATTGGCCAGCATGGAATTCGAGGGAATCCGTGTTGATAAACACGTACTTGCTCAACAATCAAAAGAACTTGAAAAAGTAATTCAGGAAGTTCAGGTAGAGATCTATGAAGATGCAGGAGAAGAATTTAACATCAACTCACCCAAACAGCTTGGGGTAATTCTTTTTGAAAAACTCATGCTGATGGACAAACCGAAAAAAACTAAATCAGGGCAATATGCCACCGGCGAAGAAATTCTCACCAAACTGGCAGACCAGCATGTTATTGTTAGTAAAATTCTTGACTTCAGGGAGTTTCAGAAACTTAAATCCACTTATGTAGATGCCTTACCTACGCTGATCAGCCCACTAGATAACCGTATTCATACCACTTTCAGCCAGGCTGTAGCGGCAACCGGCAGGTTGAGCTCCGTCAATCCGAACTTGCAGAACATACCTATAAGAACCGAAAAAGGCAGGGAAATACGTAAAGCATTCGTGCCACGTAATAAAGATTATCTCCTCGTTTCAGCAGATTACAGTCAAATTGAACTCCGGATCATAGCTTCCTTTTCGGGCGATAAGGATATGATCCGTGCCTTTAAAGAAGGCAGGGATATACACACCACTACCGCCAGCAAAGTGTTTAAAGTTCTACCCGATCAGGTGGACACTGATATGAGGAGAAAAGCCAAATCTGTCAATTTCGGTATTATTTACGGGATATCGGCTTTTGGGCTTGCACAAAACCTGAATATCCCGAGAAGTGAGGCTGCAGCTATTATAGAAACCTATTTTCAGGAGTTTCCGTTGGTGAAAAAATATATGGACCGCGTGATTAACGAAGCTAAAGACAAAGAATACGTGACTACAATTCTTGGCAGGAAAAGGTATTTAAGAGATATCAATTCAAGAAATGCCACCATGCGCGGGTTTGCTGAAAGAAATGCAATCAATGCACCGATACAAGGTAGCGCTGCCGATATGATCAAAATGGCCATGATTAAAATTCATAACTGGATGCAGGCAGAAAAGCTGAAATCCAGGATGATTCTGCAGGTTCACGACGAATTGTTGTTCGACGCATATAAACCTGAAATTGATCTTTTGAAAGAAAAAGTGATTTATTTTATGAAAAATGCCATAATTCTCGACGTCCCGATTGAAGTTGGTATTGGTGAAGGTGATACCTGGCTGGACGCCCATTGAAATCGCTTACTTTGTTCAATTCTCTGTATTAACAGAGCACTTCGAATGCATAAATCGTTATTTTCGTAATTTAAAAGTCATCAAAGACAATGAAGAGATTTTCTGCTGGACTGGGTATGTTGATTTTACTGTTCAGTATTTATAATTCATTTGATCCTGTAACCACATTCCGGACTGGTAATTCCTCCGGTAATCCAGGGATTGAAAACGATTTTGCAGCTAAAGGCAGAAATAAATCAGACAGTCCTCAGGAATACGCCAGGTATTTTCAGGAGATTACTATCATGGCTGGAAAAACGCAGTCCGGATATATGCTGGGTTATCGTCTTGAAGAGCTCAGAAAATCTAAGTCCCGCATTGCTGCTTTACGTACTGATCGTTTCAAATCTATCGAATGGACCGAACGTGGTCCGGGCAATGTGCCTGGTCGCACCCGGGGTTTAATTATCCATCCGGATGATCCAACAGGCAGGACATGGATTGCCGGATCAGCAGGTGGTGGCATTTGGAAAACGATTGACGGAGGACTTTCGTGGTCAAACAAAACTCCCGGCCTTCCTAATCTTTCAACAGCAACACTGGCGCTTTCACCCGCCAATCCTGCTATCATTTATGCGGGAACGGGTGAAGGTTTTTTCAATTCAGGAAGCATTCGGGGAGATGGGATTTTTAAGTCAACCGATGGAGGTGAAACCTGGAATCAGCTTACCTCTACCGCTGGGAATTTAGATTTCCAAAATATAAATCGGATTATCGTAAATCCGGATAACCCCGATGTGTTGCTGGTATGCTCAAATGGATTTCCTCCGTTTACTTCAGGTATCTTAAAATCTACCGACGGGGGCGGCACATGGGAAAATGTATTCCGGGCAAGCAGCAGAGTACAACAGATCGTTGCGGACCCAACCGATTTCAACATCATGTTTGCAACACTTAACGGGCAGGGAATTATTAAATCAACGGATTTGGGCGAATCCTGGAGTGGCACTGGTATTGGTCTTGTCGCTTCCGGAAGGATTGAGCTGGCAATATCATCGTCAAATCCTCAAAGAATGTACGCTGTCGCAGAGGGTAACCTTTCAAATGTTAAATCCGACCTTTTTATTTCTGACGACGGTGGAGAAAACTGGAATGTAATGGGTCAAATAGATGGTAGCCCCAATCCTGCATGGCTTGGGGATCAGGGTTGGTACGACAACGCCATTACTGTCCATCCATTCGATGAGGATATTGTGTATGTCGGAGGTATCGATCTATTTAAGGCAGAAACGAAACTTGGAACACGCACTAAGTCTGCAAGGGTGATCGGAGTTAATGAAGTGGATACTCAATCATTTATGGACTGGATCAATGCCGGTCTGTCATTCCTACGGGGAGGGCTCGCAACGGGCGTGGAATGGTACGAAGACAATGATGGTTTTCCAAAAGATTTTGAGAACTCGGATTTTAGGCCAGTCGAAATCCGGTTCGGCCCCGGCAAAAAACAAATGGGACATCGGTTCATCGTACCCTTCAATTCAGGTACAAACGGTGACGGAGGTTCAGGAGTAGTACCTGAAGACCATTTGTACCAGGATTACGTCGAAGTACCTTTTGAAGTATGGGATACAGACCAAAAGCGGCAACTTATGGTTTCATTCAGAGACCAGGAACGTGATGGCAAGTGGAATCTTATCCATCGCGACCCCAATGAT
>JACZXH010000042.1 GCA_022571715.1 Bacteroidota bacterium
CGGTACCGGCAGTCCTACTCCCTGTACTGCGTAAGTCCTGACGCCGTAGTTCACATTCTTTAGATGAATCTCTCCCAAAAACTTAGCTTGAACATCCGCTTGCCCACGTATTGCCTTCTCGATCGCATCGGAGATATAAATACCGCCTGGATCTGCTATAGACTCCAGCCTGGAGGCCACGTTGACACCATCGCCATGAACATCATCCTGTTCAACTGTGACATCACCCAGGTGAATGCCTATCCGCAGCTTGCCGTCGAGCTTGGCACGTGCGGATTCCTGAATCTCTATGGAACAATTCACAGCGTCCAAGGCACTACCAAAACTAGAAAGTGACCCATCACCCATCTCTTTGAGCCACTTGCCGTTATGCTTCTCCACCAACGGTTTCTGAATCTCTTTGCTGATGCGTATGAGTTCCAGAGCCTTGTTGGAATCTTTGCCCATTAAGGCCGTGTAACCGACGATGTCGGTGAACATAATGGCTGCTAATTGTCTTTTCTGGATTATTTGTTCCATAGTAATAGTACGGTGAACCCTCCTTCGTTCCGAAAAGATTCGGAACTACGGCGGACAGGCATTATGGCAGCGAGTTGTCGTTTCGGGCTTAACTTTTCCATAACGATAGTTCGGTGAACCCACCTTCGCTAAGGCTTCGGTGGGCAGGCATGATAGCGGCAAGCTGTCGGGTAAATTCAGACATTCTGTAAGTTAGATATTTATGTGGTTTTCAGCTAATCCCTAAAAGGTATGGTCTTATGCGTAAGAAAATTAGTAACATTTTTAGAGGCACATAGCAATTATTGAATAAAAAAAGTCCCAAAATCAAGTAGAGGGCATCCTTTCTAGTCAAAATTATTTTTGTTAATAGAGAATATCAAATGATCAAGGAAAATCAACTAGAATCGTCTTAAAAACTGCCTAGAATCGACACAAATGAACTTTCTGATTCTTTCAATGACTTTAAAATATCAGGTTACTTTCCGATACAGATAGTGCATTACATTCTTCCAGATAAAAATTAAACGGGAATATCTCAAGTGTTTTCGCATCCGTGGCATTATAAAATAGCCCAGAATGTAATTTTCAAAACGCATTAGGACGATGAGTTTTATTCATCACTTTCCTCACCCTCATCTTCATTATCACTATCCTCGTCATCATCATCATCATTCATTGGTAAAGGCATGTTAGAATTGAAGATATCGCGGTGAAGTTTCCATTCCTCACCAACTTTCTTCCATATAACAATATATTTTCCATTATCTAAGACCTGGTCCCCTTCCCCAAAAATTGTATATTTGCCTATTTCAAAAGCCGTATCACCCATGCCTTCTATTTCTATACTTTCTAAATTCATCCCCTTCACTCCAGAATCTATGAAACCTTGAAATAAATTTTGAATTTCCTGCTTGCCAGATGCAAAGTCTGCATTAGGAGGAAGTACCTGGGCATCTTCAGTATATTGTGCTACAACTCTGGCTGCATCTCCATCAGACACAGCAGACATAAATTTACTATTCGTGTTTGAAATTCCTTTACTTATCATCGAGCTATCTTCCTGGGGAGCAGCACAACTTAAAAGCAAGAAACAAAGGGCATACACAATAATTGAATCGTAGCTTTTCACTAAAGTTTTCATAGCAGTAGGTTTTAATTGATTAATTATTGTGAATTTACTATAAATCTCATACAATCCTGAATTTCATTATGTATTGGTAGTTTAACAAATTACACTCCACTACAGAAAGTGCATTACATTCTTCCAGGGGACTATCCAGTATGTAACTTACCTGCCTGAACTGGCTGTTTTTCCCAATACAAATGCCCTAATGAAGTTTTCTTCGATCTGAAGATTTTATTTCAGATGGAGCATTAAGAAAGCCACATAGCTCAAAACAAATAAATTGATTTTATATACTTTATTTCAATCCAAAATTTAAAACGAAAAACTTTGAACAATGTTTCTAATTCTATTTCTTTGCGATTAATGCAGTATTACCGAAAAATATTATCCATACTCTTTTTGAGTATATTCAGCACGCTCTTGCTGCATCAATTTTCACCCCATGTTCATCACAATCATGATAAGTCTAATGTCTCTTTTGAATCAGCAGACCACCATCATGACAAAGATCATGAAGAGAAAGAAGGGGTCGATCACTCTGATAGTTTTCTTGGATTTATTCTGGAAAGACATGTACACTCGCATCACGCAAGAGACTGTACTTTCACAAATGAGCTTGCAAAGCAGAATATTAAGATTAGAGTATTTTCTTTCTATGGATTACCAATTGAATATTGGAAAGATCAAAAACCATTAATATATCACCTCACTGATCTTAGTACCAGTATATATCTATCTACACTTTCATTAAGAGGACCGCCTCTTTTTGGTTAAATCGTTTTGAAAACTCTTGAGCTCAAAAAAAAGGGTAGTTAGCTTTCTATTTTTTCAGATTAATACCTAAAATCATATTTTAATATACAGCGGAGAAGTATTTGTTGCAAATACAAGCTCAGTTAATCTTAGTACTGATACCATTGTGGATGGCAAAATTACTTTTGACGCCTTGGACTGGCTTAGTGCAATTGGGGCGTCAGAATTGGATGAAGCTACACAAACTAATGGCACAATTGTAATTAGTGACACTTCGAATTCAGATATTTTTGATGCTGTAGTTGAGAGATTAGATGTGGGAACAGAAGTAGTATTTTTATAAAATTTTAATTTAATCAATATAATAATTATGAAAAAGATAATTTTAAGTTTAGTATTATGCCTTGCAGTTTTAACTTCATGTAAGGATGATGATCCTGTTGCAACAACAGCAACCTTTTCTTACAATGTTGGGTTTACAGGAAATACATCGAGTTTTTTGAATTTTTCAATGGGTGAGATAGTCATAAGAGAAATTGTTTGGGATGGAACATTAGAAAACAATACCCTCCCTACTTCTGTTACACACTCGGTTATAACGACCATTGATGTAGCAACAGGTACAGCAAATCCTGCAATACCTGTAATAGAAATTTCTCCTGGTGCATATTCAAATATTTCTATGGGTATAGAATTGGAAGATAATGGTGTGGATGATAATATTATATTAAAGGGCATATTTACCCATTCTGATGCTTCTACTTTTCCTATTGAATTCTATTTTAATTCAGGAGAGGTTTTTGAAAGCACATTGACTAGTTTAACTATTGCTCCAGGGTCCAATACAATATGTACTTTAAATTTAGATCCTATCCTTTGGTTTGCCAATATTACACAAAGTGAACTCGAGGACGCAACGCTTACTTCTGGAACGATAGTATTGAGTGAATCCTCTAATGCAACTTTGTACGACAAAGTAGAAGAGGCAATATTAAGCGCCACAACAAACGATTCAAGCATTACTTGTAATTAAAGAAAGTTATACTTGCCAAGAAAAAGGTGCTTTATATAACAGATTCAACTATAATCATAAAGATGAAGTTGGGTCAGGCGAACAGTTTCTGAATATGATAGAAGGTCTGTCACGACCTCATAATCCCTATTCACGTTACATATAATATTAAAAATTCAATTATCAACAGGTCTGTATATCGGCATTGGCCTACTAGTAAAAAGAAAATACGATTATGTAATAAATGACGGAGGTCCTGATCCATTTAAAGGAGAGGAGAAGTATAAATTCCTTAAGTACAGTAGGGCTGAATGATCTTGGTAATAAGGAAATAGTTATAAACGGATTTTATATTTGTTGGGATATTGGCGTTGGCTATATGTAATCAGATGTACTTAAAATAAATGCTGAGTCAATGGATGATTTAAGTAACCTGCACGTTCCCCAGTCAGACTTCAGCGTTTGAGTTAAGTTATGTCAGCCAGAGGCAAGCACGGAAATAAGCGGCTGGCGGGCTTTCGGACTAAAAAACTCAAGTGATAAAATCCGATCGAGTCCCTACCCTGCCATTCTTTCCAGGTAATCTCTTTCAATTAATACTTCTGATTTCTTTTCGTCCGTCATAGCGATTTTTGCAGCATGAGCAGCCTGCATCTGCCTGACAGTAAGCGTAGACCCATCATGGCTCCATCCGGGAGGATAAAAAATATATTTTAACTTATCCTTCCATGTTGGTGCTTGATTCACATCTTTCCAAATGCAAGTAAATTCATACGTATTCGCCGTTATCGGGTTAAGTGAAGTAGGTGGTTTTAAGACACCAAATTTGTTCTCCAATCCTTTTATTGGATGTACATAAGTACCAAAAAATCTGTCCCAGATCAATAAAATTCCACCATGGTTTTTGTCAAGGTACTCTATATTACTTGAGTGGTGTACCGTATGAACATACGCGTTATTTATAATTCTACCGATCCATCCTAGAGACGGAACCAATTGTGAATGAAGAAAAAACTGAAAAATACCATTAAAAATCAATGCCATGGCGATCATTACCGGTTCAAATCCAATAATTGCCATCCACAACCAAAAAACAGGCTTATAAAACGTAACAAACCACCCGTTTCGTATGCCAACCGACAGGTTAAAAGAATCAGCATTGTGATGTGGAGAATGGGCGGCCCATAAGATGCGTATGCTGTGACTCAGCCGATGGTGCCAATAAAAACTAAAATCATCAGCAATAATCGCAACTAACCAGACATACCAGGCCCAATCTAACGATTCATATCCTAAATACTCCATCCTGAATTCTTTTGAAAATTCAAATACAAGAATAAACACACCCAATGCCCATACTTTTGTGAAAACTGCAATTAAGGATGAAACAGCAGCAATAGTGAAGCTGGAAAGTGATTCTTTGAGATTATATAGATGTTTTGCAGAGAAATATTCTATAATAATTAACGTTATAAGAACAGGATAAACATAATAAGCAATTCCCTCAATATACAGTTCCATAAATTTTCTCGTAATATATTAAATTCAAATTCCCCAAAAAAAAATCACTATCCCCATGAAGAGTATAGCTAACAATAAGGAAATTTCAAGTATTTGATAATTAGTAAGTTAGATAAATTTTAATGCGCGTACAGTGTTAAATAGGCTCAATACCGTTTCAATACGGCCCCAATTATATAATTTTAATATCATGTGTCAAACAATAGCTGGTAAAAATTTTTGATTCCGGTCTATGAATTTGCATTTATTTGCAAAATAAGAACATAAGGTAACTGAATAATTTCAAATATCCATTTTCCGGGAAACTGTATTCTATCCCACCGCCAGAACAATAATGGCCAGGCCAAGTATTGACATGTATTCGATACCAGGATCAATCGCTTAGTGCTGTATTTATCTGCTCCATTTAATATTATCTTATTATTTATTCCTCTCATTCCAGGTAATATAAAATCAAATGCCCTGCTCCAGACATTCACCATCAGTCCATTTCAACACACCTGCTTTTTCAGCGGTACATGCATTGCTGTAGGTTTTTCCATCACAACCGCATACAGGGGTATAATCCATGGTACAAATAGCTTCCGGGTTTATTTTGCTTTTATCGATACATTGATCATCTGTTGAACTGCAAGTGGATGAGGCTAAGAGCAATCCTAGAATAATTACACTAACTGTTTTCATAAATGCAAAAGTAGAAAAATTTCTGACGAGTAATACACTGTCTTAGGTTGCTAGCCATACTATAGATATGGAATCGAATGAATGACGTGCCGATGACGCGAACACCGTCACCGAGATCCTCTTCATCCTCGAAAGTCTCCAGGTGAATACCTGCCCTTGCAGATTATTGAATATCAACTGCCATTGAATTTTTTAATAACTGGTCACTGATAATCACGGTTTTTCTTGAGCAGTTCAAATGCTCTTGCCTAACCATGGCGGTGAGCTTGCCGTGTAGCTGAAGACATTTTTTCAAATTACTAAAAATAATATTAGCTCTTCCCTCAATTATTCCTTTCCTGTTCCAGGCAGACAGTTGGGAAACAGCGACCGGGAAAATCATTTTATCGAAAAAAATACGCTAATAATTTAATGGAGAAATGATCTCACCTCCAGTTCTTCCTCCAAAACGCCTTCGGATGTTCTCAATCTGATTTTATACATTCCTGAATCTATGAATTGATTGTAATGGATAAAATAAGGTGAATCGCTTTCCGCTTTTTCGGTGATCAGGTCCCATCGGAACTGGTTGAACCCTTTGGAAGCATTTATGGTTGTGGTCCAAATCAATGAATCTTTTTCATTCATCACCTGTAATTCCACTTTTTCGATCTTATCAGACCAAAAAGTAATGGGGACTTTTGAATAGGTTCTCCTTAAATAATCCCCGTGAGTATCGACACGGTTTGGTAGATAGGCTGTGGGTACCTCAAAGAATTTAATATCAGGGTTGTACAATCGGTCATAAATCGGTTTAATGTTGATCTTGTAGATCCCTCGTCCGTGTGTGGCTACAATCAGGTCTTTTGATCTGGGCTCAATTTCAAGATCCGAGATAGTTACCATCGGCATATTTTTGCCCAAATAGGACCATGATTTTCCTTTGTTTACTGATATATATACTCCTCGAAGCAAACCTGCAATTAGTATATTCTCATTATCTGGATCCTCAATAATCACATTAGCCACCTCGTTCGGAAGGTTGCCTATTATAGATTGCCAGGACTCGCCGTTATTTTCAGAGACAAATAAATAGGTATTCAAATCATCATTATTCAATCCTGTGGCAGCAAGGTATAGTCTTCCCTGGGAATGTCTGGAAGGATAAATACTCCTGATGTAAGCATTAGGTAATCCGCTGGATTGCTCATTCCAGGTTACACCATCATCCTCACTTACCCAGAATACTCCATGGTCGGTTCCAACATAAAGGAGACCCTCTTTTAACGGTGATTCGGCAAATGCTCCAGCAGCCAAACTCTTTTTGGTCGAGTCAATCGAAATGGAGAGGTCGTGACTTATTACTGTCCAATCATCCCCTTGATTTTCACTTTTGAAAACATAATTTCCGGCCAGGTAGAGTTTATCCGGATTATGTGGAGATAAGAGATAGGGAGTTACAAAATTAGATTCAAATTGTCCCTCATGATCTTCCGGTAATTCAGGTCGAATGGATCGGGAGGTATCGGCTTTCATATCTTTCCTTCTGACAGCCGCATGTTGCATGCTGAAATAGACCGTATTGGGATCTCTTGGATCTACGAAGGTCATACATCCATCGCCACCGCTCCAGGCGTCGATCCATAGGTATTCCCATTGATCCTCAAATTCAGGAAACCACTCCAAAGCTGGTCCGTAAACTGTTGCGTCATCTTGAACGCCTCCGTAGATCAGGTAAGGATCCTGATTGTCGAGGGTGATGTCATAAAATTCACCTGCTGGAATATTATTAAAATGTTTCCAGCTTTTACCTTTGTCATTTGACACATATAATCCTCCATCATTCCCGAGGATCAAATGTTCAGAATTGTAAGGGTTTATCCACATTTCACAATGATCGAGGTGAAGAGTCTGAGCGGGATTGGGAAAGTGATGGTAGATATCTCCGCCAATATAATCAAAGGTTTTACCCCCATCTTTGCTATGTGCCAATCTAACGCCTAGTGTGAATATCTCATCATCGTCCCGGGGATTGACATAAATATCCATGAAGTACCAACCTATGACAGATAGGTTCATCAATTCTTTTTCATGAGTTTTTCTCCATAATCGACCTCCATCAAGGGTTTGAAACACTTCACCCGCTCCTTTGCCCTTTTCTTTATTGCGATAATCCAGGAAGGCATAAGCTTTGTTTGGATCTGAATAAGATACTGCGATTCCTATCTTTCCTGAATTTTCATCTTCCGGAATCCCGTTGTTCATTTTTCTCCAGTTTAACCCCGAATCTGTGCTTTTATACACTGCACTATTTTTACCGCTGACTCCCGGATTGTTTTCCCAGACTGAAGCGAAAACAATATTAGGGTCACCTGGAGCAAATACTACGTCATTACCACCGGTTTTTTCATCTATGTAAAGGACATGATCCCAACTCTTTCCTCCATCATCGGATCGATATAAACCGCGATTTGGATTGGTGGTCCAGAAATGGCCTAAAACAGCTACCATAACTATATCTGGATTGGTAGGATGCACCGCGATTTCTGAGATATGCCATGAGTCCGCTAATCCAAGGTGGGTCCATGTTTCACCTCCATCATCTGATCGATATACCCCGGTACCCGGCATGGTAAAGTTTCTGGGTTTCTTTAGGCTTTCGCCAGTTCCGACATAGATAATATCGGGATCTGAAGGTGCAATAGCAATATCGCCGATACCCTGAGCTGGTTGATTTTCAAAGATTGGAATCCAAGACAGACCGCTGTTTGTTGTTTTCCAAAGATTTCCGGAACCAAAGGCTGCATATATGGTATAGGGTTGATCAGGATGAGCCTGAACTGCTTCCACTCGTGCGGAGTTTAGGGACGGGCCCAGTTGGATCCATTCCAATCCATATTCTGTGTTATTTCTCATTTTGAGGTGCTGTTCGTAGGATTCGATTAGGGGTGAGACTTCCTGGGCTAGGAGGTGATATCCAAATGATATGAGCACTACTGTGGAGAGGAATCGGTTCATTGGTTGGTTTTGTAGGTTGTAACTAAGTATGGTGTTTCAAGAAAGATGAGCTTAAGTGTTTTTTTTGTCAATACCCATTAAAACTGTGCATCTAACAAGGTCGATGAACATAATTGCATCTATTTGTTTATTAGCCATCATTTCCTGATTTAAGGCAATTTATTGAATTATACTGGATTCAGAATAAATATTTGGGAAAACTAACCAAGATAGAATAGGAGTAACTTCCGCACTAGAATTAGTTTTATCAAACTTGTCACCATAAACTGTTTCGGATGTTAATTTACCATGATGTGAGCAAAATCAGTTCATCCTTATTTTTGTAGCTTTACCATGATCGTTTATTGAAAAAAACCTCCTTGTACTAACCGTTACATACCAAATCAAATGAATACAATAAAATATTTTCTGTTTTATTTTATTCCAATAACGGCATGGAGCCAGGATACCGAAACAATACACGAAGACTTTAATGGTGATGGATACGTTGATGTGTTGAGTTGCTATTACTCAGAAGGCAGTGGATTTGGAGGTAGGTACTGCGAGTTAAAAAATGGAGCAAGTAATGAAATATATGAAGTAAACACACACGGATGTTTTTGTGAAATAAAAAACGCCATCCTAATTCCTCCTGCATTAAGAAAAGAAGAGAATAAATCCTTTTTAGAGGCGATTAAAAGAAAATTATTACCTGAATGGAGGGATTCTGCTGATCCTTCTTTGCAATGGATCATCAATGCGAATAATTCCAATTATGAATTATCTTACAACAATTATTTCGACCTCATACTCTTTTCTCCTACATATTGGGTGGAAGGTAATATTGAACTCCCCAGAACGTATTACATTGATTTGAAAGGAGAAACATTAAACCAATTGTATGATGAAACAGAACTTCCTGATTGGTATGATCAGAAAATGAATGAGCATGAGGGATGGTTGATATATTATGGTCATAACCACTATCGGAATCCAACGGGGGACAGCCTGACATTGGCAGATAGCACCCGGTCTTACAAGGCTTATAAAACATCCCATGGCCTGATAATTAAAAATGAAAATTCATATGCCTGGATTTTTGTAACTGACATTAATTTGACGGGTGGCCCTCAAAAATTAAGGTGGGAATCCATTAAAAAAGTACAGATTATAGACAATTATGTGATAGTTGAACAAAGCTGGAAATTGAGTGAAACAAACCGTATTTTCGTTATAGATATTGAAACAGGTATATGTGGTAGATTGAAATTTACTTCAAACTTTCTTGAACCATTTATTATTGAAAACGGTAAACTACTATTGGAAGACACAGATGGCCAAAAGTTCTTTTTGTTAGACGAAATATTTAAAGAATTGAAGGCGCAGGAATAGTCAAAATCTAAATAGTGTCTGTCTGTAAACTTGCAATATAGAAAAATTGCCATGCCTACCGGCAAGCAGGAATTTCATAAATCGGTAAAAAAATTTCCCAGAAGTAACCTAACCTGCCCATTAAGCAGACTTTTTTCTTAGCCAAAGCGACAACGCGATAGCACAGTGGGCTTCCAAGCTAGCGTAAGGTTATGCAGGAAAGGGTAGGTCTGGTACGTATGAAACCGATTTATACTTTCACATACTTTATCATATCTTTAACCTGCCAAAATTGAATACTGTAAAGATTATTTTTTTTCTGACAATTATAAACAGACCATAAATATACTTTTCATTGAACTAATACAGCCATTAATGAATTTATAATCGAAATGCCTATTACCTTAACCATCAATTTTTTGGACATAAAGTGGGTATGTCTTTACGTATTCATCATTATTGCCCTGGCTTCAGGTAAAGGATTCAGCCAGGAAGATCCGTTAATAACTGAATCGGACAATAAATTTGTAAAAAAGCTCCGGAGAAAAGTCCCCAGGCCAAAGTTTTTCATTCTTGAATATATCTTTCTGAAAAATGTGCATGTAAACGCAACCTCTCCTGAACTCGGGGAGTCGTCGTCAAACATCCGGATAAATGAACGGTATGCTCTGAAGCTGAGGGCGCCGATTATTCTAAAACCAAAGTATACGTTTCTTGGAGGTTTCAACTTAAAAAAAGAGCTGTTTGATTTTGAAAACTCACAAGGTGTCGAATCCGCTTACTACAATGTTCTGGACAGGCGCATTCTGTCAAGTGTCGGAGTGAGTTTGATCTTAAAAAAAGACATCAGCGAAAAGAAATTTATGTATGCATTCTGGAATGGCACGTTGAACAGCGACAATATCTCATTCTCTGAAATTGTTAATCAGTTAAAAACAACGATCGTTTTTATTTTCGTAAAAAATGTAAATCCGGTTACACAAATCGGGTATGGGGGCGCTTTTGGTTACATATTCGGCGGTCCGTCGGTGTTTCCTGTATTTATCTATAATCAAACCTATTCGGAAATGCTGAATGTGGAAATGATGCTGCCAAAATCAGCAAAACTACGATACACATTTTCTCCTGAAATGTACCTGATGCTGATAGCTGAGGTCAATGGAGCCAGCTATTTCCTTAAAGATGCCACGGTAGAAGGAATTAACCGCGTAACATTTCAGCGGTCGGCTTTTACTGTTAAAACAAGTTTTGAAAGAGAAATTTATGACTGGATATGGTTTGGTGTTACTGCCGGGTACAACCTCCCCATAAACCTTTACGTTGCTGAACCCCGGAAACGCCGTAAAGACGCAATTATTACCCTTGATGCAGACCCTTCCTTTATATTCGAGTTTTCGATATTTGCCGTCGTGCCCAAAAATATCTTTTACAAAAAAGCTAAATCCAGGTAGCTTAGATCTAACTTTTATGGCTGTTCGCCTAACCAGGTCCCTCCATCAATTATTTCATTAATTTTACTTTGTAAAAAAATAATGATTGAATAGTGACTGATGTCACATTTAAAACCATAAAACCCTGAATTAAAACGATAATTGTCTGGTATTAACATAATAAATAACGAACCTGTTTGGATGATATGATAACACACAAGCACCAGATTGTAATAATTGGTGGAGATACCTAATAACATCTTAGCGATAATGAATGTTTGATGCAGCAAACAAATTTGGTTTAACTTCATGAAATAACTATTTAAGATGCATGAATTCAGTTTACAGGTCAATACACACCATCGTATTCAATTATTTTAATTATTTTGCATTAATTACCTATGGCTACGTATATACCCTCATCCGGAGGATTTAAGTTAAAATCATATCCTGATTATAGCCAGTTGAGCGAGGCTGCAGCCCGGTTTATTATTCAAGAGGTGTCCGAAAAACCCAACCTTCTCCTATGCCTGGCTACTGGAAGCACACCTATAAAAACGTACGATCTGTTCGTGAAATTTGCCATCGAATCCAGTATCAATACAAATGGCATGAAAGTTATCAAGCTTGACGAATGGGTGGATATTCCGCCAGATAATCCCGCTACCTGTGAATACCAGCTTCAAAATCAGCTTATACAACCGCTGGGGATTAAAAATTATATCGGTTTTGATTCTGAAAAGCCTGATAATGAAAAGGAGCTGGCCAAAATCCATCAATATTTATCAGAATATGGCCCTATTGATATTTGTATACTGAGTATCGGTCTTAACGGACACCTGGGATTTAACGAACCCGGTGATATGCTACAACCATTTGCACATAAAATACTACTATCTGAAACAAGCCTGGCCCACAAAATGCTTGCCGGGCTGAAAACCAGTCCGGAATATGGCCTTACCCTGGGAATGGCAGATATCCTCCAGTCGCGAAAGATCATCCTGCTTGTGAGCGGTGCCAAGAAAAAAGAAGTCATGCAACGGTTTATGCAAAATCAAATTGATACCCGGTTTCCTGCTTCATTTCTCTGGCTGCACCCGGATGTGACCTGCTTTTGTGACTCCGATGCATGGGAATAATGAATGTTAAAAGAACCTTGAATTTCCTGTTTTAAAATAATGAATTAGTTCCTTCTGACAATTAACTTCGAAGTTATGAAAAACCATAAAACTATGGATACCTTATCCCTTCGGGATCAATTTCCTTCACTAAAAAGAATACATAAAAACATGCCCATGATCTACCTCGATGGTCCTGGAGGCACACAGGTACCTGAGTCCGTAATCAGTGCTGTATCTAAATACTACCGACGCTCCAATGCCAATTTCCACGGTGCTTTTATCACGTCCAAAGAAACGGATACGGTGATAGATACCATGCGACAGAATATAGCTGTATTTCTTGGTGCTGAAGGTCCTGAAACCATTTCAATTGGCCAGAATATGACAAGCCTCACTTACTCACTGGCCCGGGCCATGGCAAGGGTATTTCAACCTGGCGATGAGGTACTTATCACGCAATTGGATCATGAAGCCAACCGTGGTCCATGGCTTACACTGAGAGATTCCGGAATCAACGTAAAAGAAATACGGTTACTGCCAAATGGAACAATGGATTATGAAGATTTTGAGGCAAAGATAAATGAAAACACACGGCTGGTTGCCATGGGCTTAGCTTCTAACCTGATCGGTACTGTAAATGATATTCAACGGGCAAGAAAACTGACCTATGAGCATAATGCCTGGTTGTTGCTGGATGCCGTGCACTATGCACCGCACTTTACAATTGATGTGAGACAGTTTGGTTGTGATTTTCTGCTATGTTCAGCCTACAAGTTTTACGGTCCACACGTCGGCCTGCTATATAGCAGGCCAGGAATGCTCAATCAGCTTCCTGTAGACCGGCTTCGAACCACCAAACAAATGGCACCCTACTCCATTGAAACAGGCACTTTAAACCACGCAGCTATTGCGGGTGTAAGCGCCGCGGTGGATTTTATAGCAGCTTTGGGCAAAGGCAACACATTGAGAGAAAAGCTCCTGCATGCTTATAAAAATATTGGCAGGCACGAAAGTCAACTGGCTCATAAATTATATAATGGTGTAAGCAAAATACCAGGTGTAAATATAATCGGGCAGGATCTGACATCACCTTACCGTACCCCAACTATCTCGTTTACGTTCGAAGGAAAAACGCCGAGGGAGGTGTGTACACATCTTGCGAAAAGTAATATTTGTGCCTGGGACGGACATTTCTACGCCATCAGGGCCATCGAAGTATTAGGGCTTTTGGAAAAAGGAGGCGTGACAAGGCTAGGCATTGCAATGTATAATACACCTGAAGAGATGGATATTACCATTGAGAATATCGAAAAGCTGGACAAAAGCCACTAATCTAAAATAACGGATTGATCTGAACAGTAAAAAGTATGAGTGTATTTGATGACCACGGTAAAAGACAGTTTCACTATTTATCGTCAAATTATCTGGAAGCAAGCTACAAATAGAAGATCCATCAGCCTTCACAAACTTTTGTACGCCTTCATCCAGGCCTGTTTCATCAGATATGACCCTGCCGATGAAGGGTGCACACCGTCGGGGCACCAGTATCCGACGTCCGCTTTATTCAACGCCTCATCAAATACCTGCTGATATGGGATAAATGCAGCATTATATTTCAACGCAATTTCTTTTACTGCCTTTTGATATTCAATAAAAGAAGGAAACCATTCTGAATTGTTGATTGCAGATCCTCCCTTAACTGCAAAAGGCTCTCCAAAGAGGAACTTTACATCAGGTAAGTCGTCTAGGGTCCTATCAATTAATTGAATTAAATCTTCCCTGAAACTTGCCGCTGTTCCTTGGTAGCTATTCGTTAATGTATGCCAAAAATCGTTAACTCCGATCAAAATGCTAAGAATATCCGGTTTCAGTTGCAGGCAATCTTCCTCCCAGCGGTTCAACAACTGATACACCTTGTTGCCACTGATACCCCTGTTATAACATTTCAGATCAGCATCAGGAGATTTTCCCAGTAATTCAGATACAATTAAATTCACATAGCCATTACCCAAACCCCGCGAATGATTCGCATAATAATTGCCCCGGTTTCTTCCGGCACCAGTAATCGAATCACCCTGAAATAATATCACTCTCCCCATACCTTTTGGATTACTATTATTAACAATGGGGTACGGATACGCAGATGTAGCACCAGCCACTCCTATTGCACCAAATACCGCTTTCTTCAAAAACCCTCTTCTTGCATACATTTTAAATTTCATTCGATCTAAAGATTAATAATATGTTACCAAGTTAATCAAAATAATACCACACCACCATAATCAACCGGCTTTGGATCAATCTGAAGATAATCAAATATTATATAAAACTGCGGAATCCGCATATGTCTGTCTGAGCAACAATGTGCATTCGTTCATTCCTGCTATTTTGCAATATTTGTCTGTCATAAAATGACTTGTGCTAGGTTAATAACCAAAATTGATTGATTGTTCAGACCGATTCTATATCTGCATCATGTAAAAAATTGTAAATTGATTAATTCGTTTGATGATTCATTCTTTTCCATACAATACACATATATAATGGCTAAATTTGCCTCTCCACTGAAAAAATATGTTCTCCGTACTATTCTGGTTATTTTCCTTATTGGCGCCGGTTGGATTACCAACCTGATCTGGTTCAAACCTTTTAATATCAGGCATTTCTACGACCGGGTATTTTTAGAATTTGCTCTTGAAAGCCCCGAATTAGTAACACAGTTGGGAATTCCTGTATTATATGACCTATCCAAAGATGAGCTCACTGATGTATCTGATAAAAAACAATGGGAGTCATTTAATAAAACGAAAAAAGATCTGGAGATGCTTCGAAGTTATAGCAGGGATAGACAAAGCAAAGCCAATCTGCTCAATACGGATATTCTCGAGTGGTTCCTTGCCACAAATGTTGATGGTGAGCCTTACTTCTATTACGACTATCCGGTTAACCAGATGTTTGGCGTGCAGAGCAACATACCCAGCTTTTTAGAGAATTCTCACAAAATCAGGAATAAAAGCGATGTGGAAGCATATATTTCACGTTTATCCAAATTTGATACCAAATTCAGCCAGGTTCTTGAGGGACTGAAAATCAGACAAGATAAAGGCATCATTCCACCCAGGTTCGTAATCACCCGGGTGCTGGATGAAATGAAAGGATTTACTGGACAGTCTCCTGATAATGAGATCGACATTGAAAAAAAGGACAGAAAAGATGCTATCAGGGATAACATTTTATATGTAAACCTGGACACGAAACTAAATGAAGTGGATGATATATCTGAAGAAGATAAAAAGGATTACCTGATCCGGGTAGAAGAAGAAATAAGATCTACGGTTTTTCCTGCATACCAGAAGCTAATTGATTATTTCAATGGGCTTTACAGCATGGCAAATGATGATGATGGTGTTTGGAAGTTTCTGAACGGCGATGCATTTTATACTTATATGCTCAGACAATATACAACTACGGACCTCAAGCCAGAAGAAGTTCATGATATCGGTATTTCTGAAGTGGCAAGATTAAAAAAAGAAATGTTGGACATCCTGAAAAACCAAAACTACGTGGATACAACCAAAACACTTGGAGAGTTAATTCAGGCGCTTAACAAAGAAGAACGGTTTCTGTATTCCAATGATGAAACCGGGCGAAAAGAGGCACTGGAAGAATATAACCGGATTATCGATGAGATCAACAACAACCTGGATGATGCGTTTGACATCCGTCCCAAGGCTGATCTGGAAGTACGCAGAGTACCTGAATTCAAACAAGAAGGATCGGCTGGAGCGTATTATAACGGCCCTGCTATGGATGGATCGCGGGGAGGTATTTTTTATGTGAACCTCAGGGACATGAACGAAATCGTGAAATTTGGTATGAATACACTCGTGTATCATGAAGCCATACCCGGACATCATTTTCAAATTGCAATCCAGCACGAAATTGAAGGTGTACCCATTTTCCGAAATATCCTCCCATTTACAGCCTATACTGAAGGTTGGGCTTTATATGCCGAACGTCTGGCATGGGAACTGGGTTTTTATGAAGATAACCCTTTTGGGAATCTGGGCAGATTGCAGGCGGAAATGTTCCGTGCTGTACGATTGGTAGTGGATACCGGTATTCATTTTAAGAAATGGACAAGAGAAGAAGCCATAGATTATATGGTGGAAAATACTGGCATGACTACAAGTGAAGTAACTACAGAGATCGAACGGTACATTGTAATGCCCGGACAGGCATGTGCATATAAGATCGGGATGATTAAAATACTTGAACTTCGCGAAAAAGCTAAAAATGAACTGGGAGAGGATTTCGATTTAAGAGAATTTCATAATGTTGTATTGAAAAACGGAGCTGTTCCCCTTGATATCCTGGAGCAAATAGTGGACGACTATATTATAAACTCAAGCGATAAATAATTAATGTAGATTACATGGAATTCTTACTACATTATTGGCACATTAGTTGCTATTGTATAAATAATAAACGGATTTTAACTTAAGTCATCATCACAAATAGACAATTTTATTAAATGACACGAGCTCTGCTATTCACAATTTTATTTCTTTTTGTTTTCACATTTTCGAAAAGCCAGGACCGCACACAATACGAAGGAAAAGTGATCTCAGAAACAAAGCAAATCGTGAAAAATCGAGGCGACAAAACCGAAACATTAACCGATTCTATTAAAACTGTAATACTCTTCGATACTAAATCGATCACGATCGATAAGGATGTTTATGAAATCGTGAATAAAGAATTCGATGGTATAGATCTGACTTCCTACATGGTAACCATGCGACGAAGCAACTACAAAATCGAATATATAATTGATACATCCATTACGATCAAAGAAATCAGTAATCCGGATGTTGAAATTGTATATCTTGATCTCACAGAAGAATAATCAGAATCTGTTATACGAAGTCAGGCCAGTACCTGGTTAATTAATGCCACCGTGAAAATACTCAACAGGAACCACCCGACAAATCCCTCAACAATACACATGTAACGAGAAACTCCACTTGAAGGTATGCTTCCGAAACCCAGTGTTACAAAACTATTTATACTCAACGTCATGGCATTAACAAGGCCCAGTAATATCGTCCCGGTTATTACGATTAACGGTTTGAGAAAGTTTTTAAGGTTCTTTTGCCTCAGATTTTCATAATTAACAAGTAGTTTTTGACGACTTTCCTTATCCCAATCGGAAGGAAATAGAAAATAAAGCATAGCAAATGCCATAATCACATAAAATGATATAACGACTGCCATGGCCGGGTCCGTACCATGTTTCGTATAAACTTTCAGAAGCCGGTTGAGCTTCCACCTGAAGAAATTGTCGAATCCTCCCTTTGTTGTATACATATATTTCAGCCATTTCCCCTCCAATTCTTTCATTTCATTATAACAGGCATTTGCGGACTCCAGATCTCCCCTTTTCAGAAAGATGGTGTGTATATCTTTATAGGTTGTAATTAAGTTTTTGAATTTAATGGTATTATGTAGATTTTCGTCTGAAACAACATCTGATAGTTCCCCGTTTTGGGAATACCGGAGTTTGTAACCAGCAAGCTGATCCCAATAAAGTTCATTCCATGTTTCTGAAAACAGGAATTCTTCAAAAGACACAAATTTGTTAAATATATTGTTTACCAGAAAAAACCGTTCGCTTATCCGGCTCCTTACAAACAAAAAATTTGCATTAACTACATTATTTCGGATGTCAAGGTTTCTGTAAATTCCTCTTAATTCAATATTAGTGGTACTGTCACCATTAAAGGTATTACCATGTAGAAACAAGTCATATTCATTGGTTTTATCAAAAGAATAATTATTGAAATACCCTTTTGGAGGCAGGTTAAAAGTTGAGCGAATTACTTCAATTTTGTTTACCACATTATCTCCAATATTTACATTTCCATTTACCTCAATGCTATCCATTAAAATGCTGATTCCTACTGTATTTTGGCCCATACTTAACAGGTTAGTGCGAATCATTTCCAGCACAATTTTATAACGCAACTCATTGTTCTCAATTTTCAGTGATTTAAAATCACAGTTTTTGAATTCAAGACCGGAAATCGTATTATTCATGACCACAAAACCAGAAAATGAGAAACTTTCAAGAACAAAATCATCAGTGAAAGTGCAATTTTTAATACGTATGTGCTTTGGGATAATTATTCTTTCGTCATCAAATTGCAGTGAACCGCTGTCAAATTTATTCAATATGTAAGCATACAGATATGCACTGCTGGAGTTTTTAAGGTTATCAAAAGAAATGGTGTACCCATCTACTTCAACTACCCTTTTGCTGAAATCCGGGTCCAGCGCTCTTTCAAATATTTCTGTCAGGTAAATGGATTCCTGAGCGTATGATATACCATGAATCGTCGTAATAAACCATGTAATGGCCAGAATAATTTTTTTACATTTCGGCATGCATTCAAATTTATAATCCGGATGTAAGAAAACGATTTTTCAAACAGAAATCAACCTTCAGTTTTATTCGAGAAATGAATTTAAAAAAATTTCACCAAAACCTGCACAACTAAAACTAACCAACGCTTTCGTATAATGGTCTTCTGCTCCATCCGGATTATTGATCCTGATCTCTTGGTGCTGTGATGTGTAGTATTAGAATTATTACATAAAATTAAATTGCAATTTTTCTATCTATCATTCTTTCTTTGGGGTTTCTATGAGTAAATTTTTGAAAACACCGAAATATGACAAATCTTAATAAAAAACAGTTTTTTGTTGATTTTGAGTATAAAAAGAATCATATTCTCCTGGCTAATACCATCAAATGTGAAAATTTCGATATCTCTAAAAAGAAAACTACTCGATAAATGTCGTGAAATTATTGAACAACGGATTCATATAGCAAGAAAAGCAATGAATGAAGCACAGGATGCCGCAAATACAGAATTAAAAAGCAGTGCTGGCGATAAATACGAGACTACCCGGGCAATGATGCTGATTGAACGGGAAAATCATGCCATACAATTGTCGGAAGCACTACAGGTAAAAAAAGTACTGGAGCAGATCAGGATAGATAAAAAACTGAATCAGGTCCAAACCGGAAGCCTGTTAATTACAACATATGGTAATTTATTTGTTGCCATAGGTGCCGGAAAAATTGTGATTGACAAAGATGAGTATATTGCTGTTTCACCCTCTTCTCCCATATGCATGAAACTCCGCAATCTTCAAAAGGGCGATGCTACTGAATTCCAGGGTAAGAATGTTAAGATATTAGCTATTATCTGACATAATCCCATGCAGTAATAACATTCATTGCGGATCAAATATTCCTAAATTAATTGAAGGGATAGCTTTACAATTGATAATCGACGCATTCTAACCATTATTATCATGGGCATTACCGGCTTAATCCATTAAGTGCAGGATAAAATGGAGTACATCTCATATTTAATCCCGGTATTTGCTGTTGACTGCACTAAGCGCCGTTGGACAGGGATCCTGTTGCTGACCAGACGCCTGAGCACAATAAATCATATTGAATCATGTGGGGGAATGTAGAAACGGTTGTACAAGTATAGGTTTCTAAAATAGAGAATGCGACCGCCAGGAAAGAGCGGATTAATCATACCCCGTTTACGAGATTACACTTATTACTTTACGGCACTGCGTTTGCTCAAGACTCCTTCTGGAGAAGTATAGTGTAAATCACTTAAATACTAATTAAATTGAAGAAAAAATCGAACATCATGCAAAAACTACTTCGGGTAATTATTCTTGTTACCGTAGCATACTGTGATGTCCAGGCCCAGACCGGATGGAAAATAATTCAGATTACAACCGGTTCCGAAGGTGAAGTTTACGAACAAGCTTTGTTTATACAGGATGGAAAGCTTAAACAATCTAGCCAAATGATTGATGTAATTATTGACTTTACTGCAAGCGAAATGGCCTTTATCAATCATCGTAGTCATTCATTCTGGCGTGGCAGTAAAGCCGAATTTGACAATGAAATAGCAGAATTTGCGAAAAAAATGATGATTGAGGCATTTGGAGAGGACGGATACAAGGAATATCAAAATAACATGGATGCAATGAAGGGTGAGCCGGATGGGGAATCGATGGATATCGAAATTGAGGATGAAAATGAATCGGAGATGATTGGTGGATTCAACGGTCATAAATATTCCGTTTATGCAAATGGCGAATTGGTAGAAGAGATATGGCTATGTTCGGAAATAAACCTGGCCGATCAGATGGATTTTCAAATTATGCAGGATTTTTTTAAAGAATTAAGTAGTAATGATGAGACAAATTATTCAGATTCAGAGGAATATATATCAATGCTAAAGAACCGTGGTTTTCCGATAAAGGAAATCATGTGGTCGTATGGTGAAATGATAAATAAGACCGAACTAAAAGAAGCGATAGAGCAAGATATAATGGCATCTGCATTTCAGGTTCCATCAGATTATTCAAAAGGCAGCCTTATGGATGTAATGATGCAGAACGAGTATTAAATCCTTGATATTTGTTGAATTTTAATCCAGGCCAATGAGGTATTCTGTTTATACATTCTAGCATTTTTAAAAATTAAAAAATTTTGTTAATAAATAAATTCAAATGCTGATTCTTACATGAAAAAACTATCAATAATCTTTACATTGTTATTTGCTGCTTCCTTACCCGGTTATTCGCAGAAATATGACGTCAATAAATCAAATGAAGCGATTAAGACGTTCAAAGAAAAAGACCCTGGTATAAGTAAACATTTTAATACCGCATATGGTTATGCGATTCTTCCTTCCGTTGGCAAAGGAGCAATAGGTATTGGCGGAGCAAACGGAAAAGGAACTGTTTATAAAAAAGGTGATCCGGTTGCCGATGTAAATATGACGCAAATAACTATTGGATTCCAGTTGGGAGGGCAATCCTATGCTGAAATCATATTTTTCAAAGACAAGAATGCATATGTACGATTTATTGAGCATAAGTTTGAATTTAGTGCCCAAGTCTCAGCAGTTGCATTATCTGCAGGAGTATCTGCTGATGCTCCATACAAGGATGGCATACTGATTTTTACAATGGCCAAAGGAGGGCTGATGTATGAAGCCTCTATCGGAGGCCAGAAATTTAAGGTGACGCTGTACGAGTAAAGATTAGTACATCTTTTCAAGAATGCGAAGCAGGTCATTGCGGCCATTGTGGTTAAAAAAATCATGTCTATCTGAATAGTTACCGAAATTTTTATTTTATAAATCTTTATTGCTTTATTGGCTGAAATAAATGTGCATCCAAAAACCAATAACTGTCTATTTTCGTTATTAAATTATTAAATTCATTATGCCTGTAACAAGTTTCAACCACTATCGTCTCTTAAAGTAAAGTATATGAGCTTGTAATATAATATGTAACCATCACACTACCGATGCAAAAGTCGTTCCGGTTCGTACTCCTTATTATATGCCTGCTTTTGACAGGGTTACTTCCTGCACAGAATATTATTTTGCGCGGCCAGATTCTTGACTCTGCTACACGGGAACCTCTTTCGTTTGCAACTATAGGTATTACCGGCTCAACGTTAGGTACGGCTTCAAATGTTGATGGTCGTTTTGTGTTAAAAATTCCAGTTACGTATTCAGATTCCCTGTTTTTCTGCTCCTATGTGGGTTACAGAACGTATGAAAAGCAAACGGGTGAATTGTCCGACCCAATGATCATCCTTTTACATGAAGAAAAAATCATGCTGGATGAAGTGGAAGTGAAACCGTGGTCAGCATGGGATTACGTAAAATTGGCAGTTGAAAAAATTCCCGAAAACTATCATTCTGAACCTTTTTATACAACCAGTTATTACAGCGAATATATTTCAGAAAATAACAAATTCCTGAAATATACCGAAGGTATAATCCAGACCTATAATCCGCCGTACGGGGACACTTCAAAAATTGCTTCCCGCATCATTCAGGCCAGAAGACATGACAACCTTGAATCACTCCGGTTTATGCGGGAAAAGATTGAAAAAAAGATGAAAAAAAAGAAGAAAAAAGCTAAAAAACGTGGCGAAGAATGGGAAGAAAAATCGATTGATGAAGAAATATTGTCGGCCACATTCGGCGGACCCCGGATGATTCTGCGTCATGACCCGGTAAGAGATACTTCTTCATTTCTGAATCCGAAGTTGCACCATCTATACGATTACCAAATTGAAGGATATACTACCTATCATAAACAAAAATTAATAATCATACATTTTAAGTCCAAAAAAAAATATGAACACCAAAAACAGGAAGGAAACATTTACATTACAATTGATTCTGATGCCATCGTAGCCATCAATTTCCAAAGCCGTATCATTATTCCCAATGCCGTAAAACCGTTGCTGTTTATTGCCGGATTTGGAATTACCGACCCTCAAATTCATGCTACCATACATTATAAGCCATACAAAAGAAAATGGTATATTAATGATATGACCGTTGACTTCCGCGTAAAGCTTACCAAAAAAAAGATGTTTGCTAAAAATGAGCATGGCTCATTTAAATTTTTCTTGTCGCTGATCACCACTGATATCGAGCAGGAAAATGTTACGAAAATACCAAAAGAGGAGCAGCTTGATAACTGGAAACCACTTGAAGAGCAGGTGGAGGAGGATCCTGAATTCTGGAAGCATTACCAGGTAGCACGGCCGGTAGAATTATCAGGCAACTGAATATACCAGGTTCATAATTACGTTGGCTTTATTATTGTTTTCAGCAAAGGGAAATAAAACAAAAGACTACTTGGAACACCCCAGTTTAAGGCAATCAAATTTGTAATAACTGAATTTCCTTCTTATATTGATTGCATCTAATTTAAACATGTAATTATGCCTGTTTGTAAAATACTAAGCTTGATTTGTCGCATACCGGATGAAGCCAATCTTGATGAAATTTACCTTAAACTCAACGGAAAAAAAATATGGCCCGTATCAAAAAAATTTAAAAGAATAAAGATGGGTAATACAGATCTGGATTTTATTTTAAAAGACGTAAATCACGGTGACAAAATTGAAATGGAACTCTGGGACTATGATTTTCTTTCACCTAACGATTTTTTAGGAACATTTACATTCTATCTTGACGACCCTGGGGGGCCATTTACTACCGAATTGAGTAAAAAAGACAGCCAGGTGGCCAGTTACAGTCTTGAGTGGAAATATGACTAAATCATCCTCAAAACCATTCCCTCATATGAATTAATTTATTTTCACAATTTGTAATCAGCGCAAAATACATTAGCAATATGTTATCCTCTGGACCCAATATATTTATTATCGAAGATGATCCGGTATATCTGAAAATGCTTACTTACAAAATTAATAAGGCCGGATATACTAACCTCACTAGCTTTGCAAGCGGGGAAGAAGGCCTGAATGCGTTGACAAAAGGAAACGGGCCGGATCTTGTGTTGCTTGATTTTCAACTGGGTGGTCTTAATGGGCTGGATACACTCAGGGAAATTAAAATACGCAAACCAAAAACAGAGGTCATAGTTATCACGATGGTTGATGACGAAAAAGTAAAACAGGATTGTCTTGCCAACGGCGCCTCAACGTATCTGCTCAAAGAGCAATCATCAGTTGATGATATCGTGTCTTATATAGACAGAATCAAAAAAAAGAAACAATCATACCGGCAGAAAATCATACTTATTGCTGGTGTAGCAATCATCCTCCTTATAGTCATGCTGTATTTTATGTATACATGATAAATTATTCGAATTGTTTATTCTCAACTCCCTGAAGACGTTAATTTATAGTCGAATAGCAATTATTATTAACTGACAATTTTGATATCAATAGTTAATTTTATCACATCTGTCATTAGAATCAGCCAATAAAAGGTTACAACATTCATATAATATGTATATATTTATGATGCGATATTATTAATCATGATCCGATATTTTTGTATAGCAGCAATTGTCGGGGCTGTTATATCATGTGTTTTTAGTTCCTCATTCGCCCAATCAGGAAATATCATTGAGACAGGAGATGCTGTGCTTGATCCAAACGGCGATGGATTTATTTCTATATCTAATACCGGGTTTATCGGGGATGGATTTGATGTGGATGAATTTGAGATCCGGATGTTTGGCGTACCAATATTTGGCGATGGAGAAGCGCTGAAAGATATTGCCAGCGGATCCCCTTGCGGTGTCTCTGATCTCGCATTAGATACGGCGGGTTTTGCTTTGTATGCAGGGTATGATGACAATCAAAACCTTATTTTTCGTTTCAGGCTTGCCGATAATAAACCGAGCGTACAATCTTATTCTGTTTTAATTGATTCAGACCAGTCTATTGGAAGTGAAGATGCTAATTCCAACAGCATTAACCCTGGTTTTGAAATTGAAATAACACTGATACAAAGTTTCGGTGTATTTATCTATGATATTGATGGCATTGAGTCCTGCCCTACTCCACTAAAAGCATATTCGATGGACACACACCAGCAGAAGGCCACATCTTCGCTCGAAAGCTGCAATACCACGGACTACTTTCTGGATTTTTATATTCCGTTTTCTGATCTGGAAGAACTATTCGGGATCGATGAAAACACCGAACTCCGGTTTGTGGGAGTTACCAATATCTCTGCCACATGTATGCTTGACGGCTCTATCAGTGACATTGGTGGAGTGGATGACACTCTTTACGACGGCTGTTTTTCATGTGCCATTTTAGACCTTACTGAAAATCAATGCCCTTCGGGTGTAGCCAATCTATGCGAAACTTGCGCGGGTTTTCCTATAGGGACTACCAAAACTCCTGGAATTGACAAGCCTGTGCTAGTAGGCGATACACAAATACATGGTACATCCGAAAGCGACGCATTTATATTTATTCAGGTTTATAGTGATGATGGCACACTTCAGGAATTGGATACAACAATGTCAGATTCCGGAGGACTCTGGATTTCAAACGAATTCAGCTCATCGTTGGATTTTGGTGACAGCATTGTTGTAAACGCCTTATTACCAGGCAGATGCCAGTCAGGTTTGAATGATGCCGGATTAAGTTTTGCAATCGTATCACCAAATCAACCACCGGTAATTTCTGGTGAAACACTTACCCTGACGTATATTGAAAACCAGCCACCTGTCACCGTTGCCCCGGATATTATCATCACCGATGACAATAATGAATTAATAATGGCGACAATCGCCATTGCATCGGGTTACGAAGCCGGTTTTGACATGCTGACTATTGATCCGTTTCCCGGAATATCAGGACAGTTTTCTGAAAATGAAGGAGCCATTATATTAACCGGTACGACAGATACAGATACCTATATGCAGGCCCTGGGTTCCGTTCAGTTTAGCAATACGAGTGAGTTGCCAGATTTGGCTATCAGAACCATTTCATTTATCGTATTTGATGAATTTAATGCAAGCAATGAATTTATCAAGAACATAATCATCACTGAAGTGAATGATCCTCCTGAAATAACATTAAATGGAAACCCGGTTGATTCACTCTTTTTTTCAACGGAAGAAGATACACCTCTGGAGATATGCCTGAATGCGCAGGATGTTGACGGGGATGTCTTTGAAATTACCAGCGCTATTGTAACAGATGATAATGGCCTGATTGATGTACTGGAAGGATTATGCCTGCTATTTTCTCCAACTCAGGATTTTTCTGGTACTGAGTTTGTACATGTAACGGTTTGTGACGACGGTAGTCCTTCGTTATGCACTGATGCAGTTTTGGTCATTGAAATTACACCCATAAATGATGCTCCACAGGTAATCGATGAAGGTATTCAAACTGATTCAATCTCATTTAAAACGTTAAAAAATACCGAATTTGATTTTTGCCTTGAAGTATTTGACATAGAAGGAAATACAATTTTTGTAAACAATATATCATTGTCAGACACAAACGGATCCGTCATAACGGAAAATGATTTATTGTGCTTTAATTACGTTCCTGGTATAGATTTCACCGGATTTGAAACATTGGAGATTACAATATGTGATGATGGTATTCCTTCTGAATGTGCAACAGTGATCATTGAAATTGAAGTTATTCAGTTTAACACCGCTCCTGTAATATCAGAAGATACCCTATTTATCACCCTGAATAAAAACACATCGGTCGAAGTATGTATTGAAGCTTCGGATGCCGACAATGACGAATTACATGCCATAATCCTGGAAAAACTTATTCAGGATAGCGATACAAAAGAAACAAGTCCATTATGTTTTGACTATTCCCCTCCTTTTGATTTCTTTGGTGATGATCTTATAAAATTAATCGTGTGTGATGATGTGAATCCCGCGTTGTGCGATACGGCGTATGTGGCATTTACTGTCTTACCTGTAAATAATGCTCCAGGTGTCTGGGAAAATGAAATTATGGTCGATACTCTTTATTTCCAGACGAAAATAAATACACCTGTTGCTTTTTGTATTGATGCCAGGGATCCGGATCAGGACGTCATTCAAATAACCAGTATTCAATCCGCCCCTGGAAATGGCATCGCCCTTACTACCGGGCCGCTATGTGTTTCATATTCTCCTGAAAATGATTTTATCGGCTTCAGCTGGATAACGATTACGCTGTGTGATAACGGCATACCCGAAGCATGTATAACAATAGCAGTTGGAATTGAAGTCTTGCCTTCCAATAGTCCACCTGTAATTACCCTGAACGGTATCGAAACCGATACACTGTATTTTCAAACTTCTGCTGATACGCCACTTGAATTTTGTCTGGAAGCACTGGACCCTGACGGAGATGAAATATCTATTTCCGGAATCGAGGAAATTTCGTCCGGAGGATTTTATATACCTGGTGATGGCATCCTTTGCGTAGAATTCATCCCGGAAGAAGGATTTACAGGACAAGTTATACACATTATCACTATTTGTGACGACGGAATACCTGAAGGATGCGATAGTGTGGTCATTGTGGTAGAGGTATTGAAAGTTAACCATGCACCGTCCATACTACTGAACGGAATACCCACCGATACGCTTCTTTTTTCAACTCCGGCACTAACTACTTTGTCATTTTGCATTGAAACGGAGGATATTGACGGTGATCTGACATTTATACAAGATTCTGAACTGGTCCCGGAAAATGGAATAATAATGCTGGAATCAACAAAAAGTTTATGCATGCAATATACATCTGTGGGTACATTCCTTGGAACAGATTGGTTTACAGTCACTGTTTGTGATGACGATATTCCAGGTTTGTGTGATACAGTAATTATCGGAATCAATGTATTTTCGGTAAATACCTCTCCACAAATTCTTTTTAACGGCGAGCCTGTAGATAGTGTAACCGTATCAGGATTTGAAGGAATACTGATTTCACATACATTCAGTGTAATTGATAGTGAAGATGATGACGTGGCTATCATTTCACAGGAGTTAATATCAGGTTCTGGCCTGTTAGATTTGCATTTTAACGGAGTTATTGAGTTTAATTATACTCCGGAGATAAATTCAGCCGGATTCCATCATGTAACTTTCGAAGTTTGTGATAACGGTTTGCCCGTCTTGTGTGATTCGGTATTTGTTGAGATACATGTTGACGCCTTAAATAATCCGCCTGTAGCTGTAAATGATTCAATTGTATCTGTCGAAGGTGAGATGGTGACAGGTAATGTATTATTAAACGATTCAGATCCGGATAACGACAGCATCATTGTAGAAGTGAACCTTATAGCAGAACCAGAATCAGGTGTTATCGAAATAACAATTACCGGGTCCTTTGAGTACATACCAGATCTTGGTTTTACTGGCACTGAACACATTAGCTACACAATCAGTGATGTGCGTGAAGATAAACTTATGGCCGAGGCACTAATTGTTATCGAAATTGAGCCTGCCGACAGGTCAATCACTGTTTTTGAAGCATTATCACCTAATGGGGATGGATTAAACGAGTTCTGGCTTATACAGGGACTTGAACATTTTCCCAATAATGTGGTACGTATATTTGACAGGTGGAACAACTTCATCTTCGAGACACACGGATACAATAATGCAAACATTGTGTGGCGTGGCGAATCCAATAAAGGACTTTCAAAAAAAGATGTGGGAGATGGTACTTATTTCTATATAATTAATCCCGGTGATGGCTCACCCCTATTAAGCGGAAATGTGATTCTGAAACGATAACAATGAAACGTCTTCTCATTATATTAATTATATGTATGGTTTGTATTGTCAACAAATCCTACAGTCAGCAATCGGCAATTTATTCTCAGTATTTATTTAATGGTTTGGCCATTAATCCGGCTTATGCTGGTCACGACGAATCTCTCAGCCTTACATTTTTAGGAAGAATGCAGTCTGTAGGTCTGGAAGGAACACCTAATACACAAACTTTTTCAGTTCATACACCGGTAAAAAGGGATAAAATAGGCCTGGGTCTCCAGCTATTTCATGAAACTATTGGCGTTTCTAATCAGTCGGGCATGTATATGTCCTATAGTTACCGGCTCAAATACAAAAGCTATACCATTTCATTTGGATTGCAGGCAGGGGCAAATTTTTACCGGGCACAATATACCAGTCTGCTGGTTAATGATCCGGGGGATCCCGTATTCGAATCGGATTATAAATCTATTACACCAAATTTTGGGAGTGGCATATTTCTTAATAATGACAATTTTTTTGCTGGCCTGTCCATACCCCAGATGCTTGATTCCAATGATCCCGAGATCATCCAGGAAAAGCCTTTTTTTATTTATGGCGGGTATGTGATCGATCTCGCAACTTTTCTGAAAATTAAACCTTCTACCTTAGTGAAAATCGTTAACGGGAAAGCAGTAGAATGGGATATTTCAACAAGCGTTCTCATAAATGATATTTTGTGGGCAGGTGTTTTATACAGGCCAGCTAATGCGTTTTCCTTCCTTTTTGAATTGCAGGCAACTGAACAACTTCAAATTGGCTACGCATATGACTTTACGATAAATGAACTTCATTCAGTCGATAACGGCTCTCATGAAATTATGATAAATTACAGGTTTAGGTTTTCACAACACGGCGTTATATCACCAAGGTATTTCTGATGAAAAATGTTATCCTCATAGCGTTATTATCAATTTCGTGCCAGGTAGTGGCACAATACAGCAACATTTCAGGTGTATGGGGCAGCCACTTCAATATGGCGAATCAGTTATATGAAGGTCGGTTTTATGAGGAGGCCATCATCCATTATAAAAAAGAAATTGAAAGATATAATTTCCACGAAGAATCATACCTGAAAATTGCTGATTGTTATCGCAGATTAGGAAATTATGAAAAGAGTAGAAGCTATTATGTGGTTGTTCTAAACACCTCTGAGGTCGGAGCACCTATTCACAAATATTACTATGCAGAAGCCTTATTGAGTACAGGTGATTATGAAGAGGCAGAAAGATGGTACAATATTTACAGCGAAGAAAATCCCTATGATTCCAGACCCGCCAAAAGGATTGAAGGAATAAAACAAATGAATACCTTCTTTAAAGATTCAATAAATGTCAAAATAAAGTCTTTTAGTAATAATACCGAGCATACTGAATTTGGAGCTGTCCCATTCAGGGGCGGAGTGGTCTTTTCTTCTTCAAGAAATAAAGATCTGGTGATACGGCATGATTATATGAGGGAAATCGAATCTTTGCTTGACCTCTATGTTTTAATTAATAATACTGACAGTACCTGGAATCTTGAGCAAATCAAACTAAATAATCACTGGAAATCAAACGATGGCCCAATTGCCGTAACGGATGACTATCTCATTGTTACACGAAACAACGGAAAAAAGAAAGACAAACCGGATAATCATCTCGGGTTGTATTTCTATGAAATAAATGAAAACAATGACTGGAAACTGCTCTACCCTTTTCCATTCAACAATAGTAGTTATTCGGTCATACATCCCTCCTTAAATGCCCGGAAGGATACCTTGTTTTTTAGCTCGGATATGCCCGGCGGCTTTGGAGGAAAAGATATTTACTACTCCATATACGATGGAAGCAAATGGAACCAACCTGTAAACATGGGAGCGCCTGTAAACACAGCGGGCGATGAAGTGTTTCCGTTTTACGAACGCGGGAAACTTTATTTTTCATCAAACGGACTTGCTGGTATCGGAGGGCTAGACATCTATAAAATCTCCCTAAACGCCGGCAAGGATGAAAACCCCGTAAATATGGGATATCCGCTTAATACCGGATGGGATGATTTTTCAATGTATATTAAAAATAAAAAAGGATTTTTGGCTTCTAACAGACCTGGCGGGCAGGGGAATGATGACATTTACGAATTTGAGCTTACGGAACCCAAACCTGAATTAATCACTAAAGTTACGATGAATCTTATCATTTCTGATATTCTGAATAGCGATCCGGTTACAATGGCTCAAATAACCGTCACGAATACCGAAACAAAAATTTCTATTCAATTTTATACCGATTCAGATGGAACCTTGAAAGAAACGCTTAATCCCGCAACCTACCATATCCTGATTTCAAGTATTGATTACAAAGAAAAAGAAATAACTCTTGATTTAAACAATGTAAAAATGGTGGCTGAAGAAATCTTTCTCGACCCCATCTTATCATTCGAAAATATAAATCTTGACAGCATTCTTTTTGAATACAACGATTTTAAACTTTCAAAAGGAGCTGAGATGGAACTGGATCAAATCATTGAGACGATGCACAAATATTCAGAAATTATACTGGATATATCTGCACATACAGACTCCCGCGGAAATGCTGATTATAACCACTGGCTTTCTGAAATGCGGGCAGCTCAGACAGCCAATTATTTAATTGAATCAGGTGTAAAGTTTGAACGAATTAACTTTACCGGATATGGTGAAACCATGCTACTAAATGAATGCAAAGATGGTGTACTCTGCACAGAAGAGGAGCATTCTGTTAACAGGCGAATTGAGTTTAAATTTATTGTAGACCAGAAATAAGTCCGGTAAGAAATAATCGGGCTTGAAAAATATAATCGGAAACCTGTTCTCCTTCAATAAAAGATCCTCGCAAATGTTGGGATCTCTCCTACTATCAATAACCACTTTTCCTATGTTTTGTTATCAACGGCAACGGCATCTTCCTCTATTTTATTTTTCAATATATCTTTTTCAATGATATCCTGTATTACATTTTTGGGAAGTAATCCGGCTTGCATTATTTGCTGTCTTTCTTTGGGAATAAACAGAATGCTTGAGATATTCCGGATGCCAAATATCTGAGACGATTCCATCTTTTCCAGTATCTCTCTTTAAAATAAACATACTTTTTCAAATGTTCGTTTGTTAATAAAAATCCATACTTCTATATTTGCATCTCTTTTTGGCAAACGGCCAAAATTTTTCTTTTTTATGACTAAATATTCTTTAACAAACATCTGGCTATAAGATTGTCCGGTGAATACACAAAGTACCGAAATCGGATACATAATGGTGATTTTTAAGAATGTAAAATTAATGGTCCGTTCGTCTAGGGGTTAGGACGCCAGGTTTTTTCACCCTGCGGGTGACCACCCGTCAGGGTGGCATCCTAAAAAGATAGAAACATATGTTCTTTGTATATATTGTAAAAAGTCAAAAAGATGGTACCACCTATATCGGTAGTACTGAATTTCTTAAAAGAAGGGTAAAAGAGCATAACCAAGGCAAAACAAAATCAATCAGGCATAAATTACCAGTTGATTTAGTTTATCATGAAGCTTACCTGACAAAGACGTTGGCACGTAAGCGTGAAATTGAGTTAAAGAAAAATAGTTCTGCTAAAGAAAAGCTTTTTAATAGAATTTTTTGATATGGTCCGTTCGTCTAGGGGTTAGGACGCCAGGTTTTCATCCTGGTAACAGGGGTTCGATTCCCCTACGGACTACATAAAAAGCCTAATACGCCATGTA
>JACZXH010000043.1 GCA_022571715.1 Bacteroidota bacterium
CCGGTTTGAAATATTTTGCCACACCCTCCATGCCTAACGCATCGGTAAATACGAGACCCTCAAATCCAAGGCTATCGCGCAGGATACCTTTTACAATCTTTTTCGACAGCGTGGAAGGAACATGTTCGGAACGGTCCAGCGCAGGAATGTTCAGATGAGCAACCATAATCCCGGAAAGGCCCTGCCTGATAGTTTCTTTAAAAGGATATAGCTCCATAGTGTCCAGTCGCTCCCAGGAATGCTCCAATAGAGGTAAATCCTTATGCGAATCGACGTGTGTATCGCCGTGCCCGGGAAAATGCTTGCCGGTAGCCAGTACACCTGCATCTTGCAGTCCTCGTACGTAGGCCATTCCTTTTTCGGCTACATTCTTTTTGTTATCCCCAAACGACCGGAAGTTTATCACCGGATTTTCGGCATTGTTATTAACATCCAGTACCGGGGCGTAATTTATATGCATACCGATACGCCGGAATTGCCTGCCTATGGCCAGACCCATTTTATAGATCAGGCGGTTGTCGTTAACCGCACCTAGTGTCATCTGGTATGGAAAGCTCATGGCGCTGTCCAATCGCATCCCCAATCCCCATTCCCCATCCATGGCCACCCAGAGTGGTATATCGGAAACAGACTGATAAAAATTTGCTAGTCGTGCTTGTGCAATTGGTGAACCCTGAAAAAAGATTAGTCCGCCAACATGGTATTCTTTTATGAGTGTTTCAATTTCGCGGATATGTGCTGAATCACGGTTTGAATACGCCGCAACCATAAATAACTGTCCGATCTGCTCTCTTAGGGTCATGGTTTTCAATAGACTGTCAGCCCTGTTTTCGGCTTTAAACGTTGCCTGTATATCGGAAATATCCTGTCCGTGCACTTCGCTGAAGTTCAGGATGAAGCCCAATCCAGTGAGAATTAAAATGGTTTTGATTTTTTGTGACGTCATGGAAAGGCGTAATGTTTTTTAAATAATGCACAATAATAATCATTCCTGTGAATCTTCATTGCATCAGCAGATTTAGGTATATTTGGCCATACATGAATAATCCATGGCACAGTGTTTCGCCCGGAAATAAAATTCCGGAAATCGTGAATGGCATTATCGAGATACCAAAAGGATCGCGGGCTAAATACGAACTCGACAAAGAAAGCAGTTTATTAATACTCGATAGGGTGATTTATTCGTCTGTATATTATCCCCATAATTACGGGTTTATTCCTCAAACCTATGGGGATGATAATGACCCGCTCGATATACTTGTTCTGTCACAGATTGAAGTGGTGCCGCTGTGCATTGTACCTGCCAAAGTGATCGGAGTGATGCGCATGATGGATAATGACGAAGCGGATGACAAAATTATTGCTGTAGCTGAACGCGACATGAGTGTAAATCATTTCAACGACATTGACGAATTGCCGCCGCATTTTATAAAAGAAGTTAAAAGCTTTTTTGAAGATTATAAAAAACTGGAAAACAAAACGGTAATTGTTGAGGATTTTCAGGGAAGGGAAACTGCCTTGGAAATTATTGAACAAGGGACTTGAAGTGTACAGAGAAAAGTTTTTATAAAATACTAATTAAGATAATAATGAACAGGATGCTGAGATTTATTGCCATTATGATCGTTGGTTTAATTATGCTGATGAGTGACCCTTCATTTGGACAGATCGGCAAAAAATTACGGGAAAAAGCAAAGAAATTATCTGCCGCCCTGGATAATCCTGCAGAATTTGTAAAAAAAGAAAGCATAAACGTTCTAAAAAATTCGAAAGCAAAGTTTGACTCGGCGAGTTTCGGGTTTGCCATTGCTTTCAGCGACAATGCAGGGTTATATGAAAATAAGGAGATCATGAACGATGTGCGTGACGGGGTGCTTATACTTTTTGAAAAAAGTAGTGAAAAAGAACCTGTTGACGTGGCTAACAATTACAAAGACGCCGGCGAAATGTCGTATGCGGCCAATGAATACCGCTATGCTGAAATAGCTTTTCTGACCTCAAAGCTCACCTTCGAGATTAACGATTTGCATGATCATGTGAATTATCCGGGCGTAATTGCCAACCTGGGGTTACTGAATCATACTATGGGCAGATATGGTAAATCCGAAGAATTCACCAAGGAGGCCCTGGAGCTGCGAAAAGATATGCTGGGAGAACAAAGCCTTGCCTATGCCGCTTCGCTGAATAATCTTGCCGTTCTCCAAAAGGATCTGGGTGAATATACAAATGCCGGAAACTCCATTGACCGGGCGCTTGAGATAACCAAAAACCTTGAACTGAATGAGGAACTTCCTTTTGCCATCATGCTCAATAACAAAGCCATGCTCAACCGGCAGCTTGGGCAGTACCAGGAAGCTGAACGCACATTGAGTGAAAGTATTTCTATTTCAGAAAAACTGAAAAGGTCGAAATCCACCAATCATCAGAGGTTGCTGACCAACATGGCTATATTATACCAGGAGATGGGGCGGTATGAGGAATCAGAGAAGATATTTCTCGAAGTAATCGAAATGAAAGAAAAAAGGCTGGGGAAAAAACATCCTGACTATGCGCACATGCTGAATAACCTGGCTGCTTTATATGTGCTGATGGGGAAAGACGAACAAGTGGAAGAATTGCTATTAAATGCACAGGAAATTTATGTTAAAAAATTCGGCACTAATCATCCTTCATATGCAACGAACATTGCCAATTTGGGCAATTTTTATAGGTATAAGGAAAGGTATGAAGAATCGGAAACCTTGCTCAAGGAAGCGCTTGTTATCCGGGAAAACACGCTTGGAGAAAGCCATCCTGATTATGTACGGTCGCTTGAGGATATGGCGATGTACTACTGGCAGGTAGCTAACTGGGAAAAAGCTTCTGAGAATTTCGAAGAAGCCCTTGACCAATCGATGTTGTTTATCGAAACCTTTTTTCCGGCTATGAGCGAAGAAGAAAAAACAAAATATTGGAATAAAATGCAGCCACGTTTTTTCAGATATTTTGCTTTTGCTGCACAGGGGTGTCAAAAAGATCCTGCGATTGCAGTGAAAATGCTCGAATACCGGATGGCCACCAAAGCCATTCTCTTAAGCGCTTCCCAGAAGATCAGAAGAAGCATTTTGGAGAGCGGTAACCAGGAGCTTGTGGATAAATACATTGAGTGGATTGACCTTAAAGAATCCCTTGCCGGTTATTATACGTATTCGAAAAAAGAGATTGCGGAACAAGGTATTAATCTTGACTCACTTGAATCGTCAGCCAATGCAAGGGAAAGATATTTGTCGCAGAATTCTGATATTTTCCAAAAAGGTTTTTTCAGAAGAGTGCCCCGATTCGAAGATATAAAAAATGTACTCGATGCAGATGAAGCCAGTGTTGAGATTATGCAAATACCCGTGTATGAACGGACATTTACGGGTGTGATGGAATATTACGCACTTGTTACGAAAAATGAATATGCTGCACCGCTTCTGGTAAAACTGGGCAATAACGAGGTGCTGGATGATAAATATTATAAGTATTACAAAAATATGATAAGATTAAAGAAAAAGGATGAACTGTCATACGCGCAGTTCTGGGGGCCACTGGAGCCTTCAATTGAAGACATAAAAAACTTGTTCCTTTCGTTTGACGGAATATACAACCAGGTGAATGTAAATACCTTGTTATCAGAAAGCGGATATGTTATTGACAGATGGAATATTGTATTTTTAACCAACACAGCCGATTTACCAGGATATAAAGAGGCCGTGGTAACAAAGCCCTTGAAAAATGTGTGGTTGCTTGGTTATCCGAATTATGGCGAAAGCACTGATATTCTCCCGCTACCGGGGACAGAAGAAGAGGTGGAAAGAATCAATATAATTCTCAAATCTGCAGAAATTGAAACCGTACTGCTAACATGGGATGAAGCCAGCGAAGAAAATGTAAAAAATGCCTCAAGATTTTCTATTTACCATTTTGCCACGCATGGTTTTTTTCTGGCTGATGCCGGGAATCTTTCGCAAGAGCAATTGTTTGGCATTGAACCCGAGGTGGCCAGAGAGAATCCCATGTTGCGGTCCGGAATCATGCTGAAGGGTGCAGCCTATACATTTCATGGCCTAGACCATAAAGAGTTTAACGATCAGAATAACGGAATATTGACTGCTTATGAAGCCATGAACCTGCACCTTGATGATACCGAACTTGTGGTATTGAGTGCGTGCGAAACGGGTCTGGGCGATATTAAAGTGGGCGAAGGAGTATATGGATTACAGCGTGCCTTTCTTGTTGCCGGATCAGATCGCATTATTATGAGTTTGTGGAAAGTAAGCGATGATGCTACTCGCGATCTAATGACAATGTTTTACAGTAACCTTATTAAATATAATAATGATGTACGTAAAGCATTTAAGGCAGCCCAATTGGCGCTGAAGCAGAAATATCCCGAACCCTACTACTGGGGGGCATTTGTATTGATTGAAAGCTGACAACCTATCGGTATTTTGTTCTTTCTGTTATTTTTCTGATTATTCTGGCCAAATGATCCATTCTGGAAGTTGAGAGACACTGGAATCGCACAATTTTGAAGGACGATTACTCGCCATTGCGCGTAACTGCTGAATACATAAAAATATTGTATTTAATGCAATTCGTTACTAATATGGGTCGCAGCGAAACAAGTTTACCAATCAGGATCGCTTTTCTACTTCAACATTCCTAATCACTACCTTCCATAATCTCCCTTAGCCTACTTAAATCCCCTTTAAGGGTTTCACCAACCATAATGGTTGACAGCCGGTCCATAAACATAAAAAACCCTTTGGTAGATCCTTCCAATTGGATCCTTACAACACAGGATGTTTCATTTTTGACGTCAACCTGATAAGATACTTTCATTGGGAACGGACTTTTTACAGCTTCCATTCCAAGGAAATGATTTTCTTCAAAGTCATTTACTTCGAGTATGTAATCTATTTCTTTTCCAAGAAATGTTGCCACCCGGTGAATACGTGAGCCAACAGCGACAGGTAGATTTGAAATATCTCGAACCTCTTTAATTCCACCAATCCATTGCAAATCATTTTCCGGATTGAACATAAATGTTGCTACCTGTTTCTGACTGGCGTTTATCTTCATTGTTTCTATTACACTGATAGCCATGGCATTGGTAATTTAAGAACATAAAATCAAACAACAGTGATATTTTAGATGAATTTTCAGGGCTATAATAACAAGTATACTAAAACCGACTAAAATCAGATTTTTATGTGATTTACGTTCCTGACATTTTGTTCATTTATATAATCATCACATCTCATATCAATTTAAATGCAAAATTATATATGAAACGCGTATATAAATTCGGAATCGACCAGGCAGAAGGAAATGGCGAGATTAATGATCTTCTTGGGGCAAAGAAGTAAGTCTTGCAGAAATGGATTGAATCGAGAACCTGACTTTGAATGCTAAATAAGGATGTCCACAAGGTTATAAAATGAAATACAATCAGGAATTGTATGGTTTGAAAACCCCAAATTGGATCGTCGAACAAAGTGAAGTAATCCCGTTTTCTGCGGCAACAAAAAAGCTAATAGAGAGTACATCAAAAATCGTTATATAATCGTTAATATTGCTAAAATTCGGGATGTAGCGCAGTCCGGTAGCGCACGTCGTTCGGGACGACGGGGTCGCTGGTTCGAATCCAGTCATCCCGACACCGAAGTAAAAGCCACGAAAGTGGCTTTTTTTTCTTTTTGGGGAGAAAACGGTACATTGTTCCAGGTATCGGAACCGAAAAGAAAAAGTGTGCCGGAGGTATTGCTTTGGTGTCGTATCCACATCAGGATCGCCGACCAAAGGGAGGCAATCCAGTCATTCTGACAATACACATAAAAAGAGCTTAGTAGGAGGCTTTTTTTGCAATGGAAAATTACAAGGCTTGCCTGGTCCATTTTCATTGAAGAAAAAACTAAAACTTTAGGTGACTTCCGTGTCTTCTTTCTCAAAAAGGTCGTCCCCAGGCAATTTGAGAAATTTAAAATCACACCAAACACAAATAGTATTTATCGACAGTAATTTTTACGAATGTTGTACTTTTGGGACTTGAAAAATGAAGAAGAGGAACAAGAAATATTAGGGAACAGGACATTAATTTATTTGCTGGCTTTGGCAGGTTTTCTTGGTTTTACAGGGGGCTGTTACCCGTATCCTGAAACCAGTGTGGTCAAATCAGACCTGGATATTGTGATTTCAAATTATAACGACAAAGTTGATTTCAGTCAATATAAGACTTACGTGTTGTTTGATAGTGTTGCATTGATAATCGAAGAGGATGAAGGTGCCGATAGCGATGATCCTTTTTACCAGAATGGATATGATCAATACATTCTGGATGAAATTAAAAATCAGATGGAAGCACTCGGGTACACCCGGAAAAATGTAGATGCATTTCCTGATCTGGGTGTGGCTGCAACAGCGTTTCGTATAGTAAACGTAGAAATAACGTCAATTCCCGGTTGGTGGTGGGGCTTCCCTGGATATGGCTGGTGGGGTCCAGGTAATACACCAGGATATAATCCCGGCGGCTGGTACAGCACTTTTTATACCTATCAACAAGGAACGATTGTGATCGATATGGAAGATCTGCAGAAAGCTCAATCGGATACGGCCCTTGTATGGAATTCAGTAATTAATGGCTTGGTTGATGTGAATACGGAAGTGACATCCCAACGCATCAGCACTGCCGTTGAAAGCGCTTTTAAACAATCGAGAAATTTTTACCCCCGTGAAATCGAATAGTATGATGAGAAGAAGTTACTTAATCCTTTTAATGGGAGTCATGATAATAGCCTGTGCCGGCAGGCAATCCATGGCCCAGGAGTCAATATGGGCATTTAATTATAACCCAGCATCTCCTTTAAGAGATCTGCAGGATTATACTAATGCTACCAGTTGGAGAGGCTGGAGCTTTGAGGGGAGAAAGTTTATGACCGACAATGTATCGATGGGTGTATATATCGGTTATAACGGATTCTTTGAGGAAAAACCACGGTCATTGTATGATATCAAAAACACGACAATAAATGCAAAGTCCTGGAGGTACGTGTACACACTTCCGGTTCTGATCACCACGCATTATTACATTGGAGAAGGGTGGATCAAACCCTATATCGGAATCGGAGCAGGAATTTATTATATCGAGCAGGAATTGCAATTCAGTACTTTCCGGATTGAAGAGAAAAACTGGAAATTGGGTATTGCTCCGGAAGCTGGGGTATTTGTTCCGTTTAGTGTAATTGCTAATGAAGGGGTATTGCTAAACATTAAATACAACGAGGTATTTTATAATGTTCAAAATATTGATAATATGAGATATTTGAATTACAACGTGGGTATTGCTTTTAAATATTAAGCAATATTGATAAACAGAACATATTATCATAGTGCTCATTTGGTTTGGGGACCTTTTTAAGCTGATTTTAATTAGATTCGGTGGTACTGAATTAACTAAAACATCAAGACCCATGCGAAATGGGATACATTTACTGGTAATCGTATGGATTCTCTTTGTAGCTACACCGGTATGTATTGCTCAAAGCGAAACCGGAATATGCAGATCTGGCGAAAGTGGAATCGCCATACCTTTTGCAATTTATAATATCAATAAGGGCACAGCACAAATTACTGGTGTGGATGGAACATTTAAATACAATACAGGTGATTCAATTTATATCAGCCATCCTTTTTTTTTAACTCAGAATATTTTTGCCGTAGAAAAAAATATCGAAATAGAACTTCAGCAAAGGGAAATCAAAAAATTACAATCTCCCGGTCAGGACAAGATATCTGAATTACAATTGGCAGTTAAAAATCAATCTGCCCGGAACGCCGAAAAATTTGAGTTTACAAGCAATAATCAAATTGTAATTCAAATAAACAAACCTGATATCGGAATGTTTGCAGAAGGGTGGGAAAGAATTTATTCTGTAAATCAAATAGTCAGATATAAATATGTAAAGAAAAACAAGTGGTACAGCAAGTTGTATACAACGGAGTCGTTGAGTGGGGACTTCAGATTTAAAGAAGTAGAATTCAAAATACCAAATCTGATAGTTAAAAGTGACCCGACAATGGAGTATCTTCAGATTATTGATGATCGTTTTTATAACCCGCTATTTCCCGGCGCTCAAAGCAGGTATGACTATTATATTACTGATACTTTGATAAACCAGGTCACACATTTGACGTATTTGCTTGCAATTCCTAAACATAATAAACACTTCAAATCTGTAAAATGCCTTGCTGTGTTTTCAGGCAGGAGCAATGAATTTGAGGGGTACAGTTACCTTACAGTTAACCACTCCTATGGATTTGTTGAGATCCATGCAAGCAATGAAAGCCTTGATGGCAATTACAAAATTCAAAGTAATTTATTTACCAACGGGTACTTTCCAAGGTATCCTACCCATAAGACTGCTGTAAGATTCTTTATGTCTTCGGAACAAAAGGATTTTAAGATACTGGATAAAAAAGATACGTCAGACAGAAAGATTAGCTTCAATATCCTTGGACATGAGCGGGACTCGTCAAAGATGGATGAATGGCAGATGCAGAAACTTGATAACGAATCCTCAAGGAATCTGGATTATCTAAAAAGGGATACCGCCAGAGATAAATTCAACCTGGATAAAGCGGCGAATCTTGGTGTTACTATTTATGACGGGAACCTGGCTTTCAAACTTGGTTTTGTTGACCTGTCGAATGTGTTTGCAATCAATAAATTCGAAGGGTTGAGAGTTGGATTGGCAATAAGAACGAGGGATGAATTTTCTGATAAAGCCATAATTACCGGGAATGGTGCGTATGCATTTGGAGACAGTAAATTCAAGTATGGCTGGGGTACAGGTTTGAAATTAGGTAAAAAGCAAAAGTCAATATTGATAATCCTATTTAAAGATGATCTCCTTGAACCGGGACGTGCCAAATACCTGGGGGATATAAAAGACATTTTCAGAAACTATTTTGCTAGCAGAATGGATAGAATTGTATTCAGGTCTGTTTTATTGCAATCTCAGCCAACAAATTATTCGGCTTTCGCCGTTTCTTTGGATTCGTATTTCCTGCAGCCCCAATATGATTATACGTATTATTCAAGCCCCACGGACAGTACAAAAAACAAGTTTAATTTCAGTGAAGTTACCCTGCAGGCCAGACTCGGAGTTTCAAAACAGACAAAACTTGGTTTTGGACAGTTTTTTGTTACAAGATGGAGGTTTTTACCTGTATTTTATGTGAATTTTACCAGAGGGTTTGATGATGTACTGGAGGGGAACTACAGTTATAATAAATTAGGATTAAAAAGTGTTCTGGAGCTTGATTTTTTGAAAAACGGTCAACTGAACCTGATAGGAGATGTTGGTATTATGACAGAAAATACCCCGTACCAGGTTATGTTTGGAGCACCAGGCAGCCAAACAACATTAGGAAGTATCATAGTTAAAGAAGCATTCCAGACCATGCCACTATATGAATTTGTGAGTGACAGGTATGTGAATGTCTTTACTGAATACTACTTTGGTGAAGGAAGGATCAAGCCAGGGAAATTCAACCCAAGGTTGGGGCTGGCATGGAATATGGGTTGGGGGCTGGTGGAGGATAAAAATGTACACGGAGGAGTACAGATCCGGGATTACCCTGATGGTTACTTTGAAGCAGGAGTTCTGTTTAATAATTTATTAAATATAAATCTCTATAAATACTTCTATTTGAACCTGGGTATAAGTGTTTATTATGGTGTGGGCAGCTACATAAAGGACAATCCGTTTGTAGTACGGCTCACGTATGATCTAAAATCTTACTAAACACATGTGCCTTACTGTATTACGTAAAGGCTGAAGGGCTTTTGAATAACCCCGAAATTGTAAGTTACTATTACGTATTAAACAGCGAATGGAATCTATAAATTTTTAATTGATTTATTCAAATCAGTACTTTCTGATGGCCACTTTTTTCTGAACGATCTTAACAATGTTCTTTTAAGCTGATCAATTCTGCCAAAGCCACGCACAAGCATAAACTAAATAGTATTTTTTTCTGAGGCAGTTTTAGCCCAACGAAGAATTTTATTTATTGTGCTACAGCGGTCAAATAGATATGGAAAATTATCTATCAGTATCAGAAATACATACAGTCAGGTTCAAAGCGGTCTTTATCCGGAAACTGCAATCGAATTCAATGAGTAAAAACCCGATAGGATCCGTATTATTATTGCTAATATGAGCGTTCAATTCTCGTATGTTAATACTGAATTTTCAACTACTAATCCGGACAATTTGTCATGGCCATCTCCATAAGAGATTGGGGATTATCAATCATGTTGAAGAAGCTATCGAAGTATTTGATAATTTTTTCTTTTTCTTTTGATCTTATGTACGGGAACGCTTCGACAACACTGTATATTTCACTTTTCTTACTTTTAAGTACTTCAAGTGCTTTATTAAATTCATTACTTTCGGAGCATGGACCCAGGTAATAGCGTTCTCTTACCGATTTGATAAGAAGACTATTAGTAGGAACAGCATAGTCGGCGTTCACCATTCCGGAGTAATCAAAATCATAGGGAACCGGACTGTAAACACCTGCGTGCTCAAAAACTTTAACATTATGAAAATTACATGATCCCCAGTCTGTATTGCCTATCATATATTGAAACAGCGAAAGCAGATTAGTATTAAATAACGATGACTTATTCGGATCTGTATAAAAAATCTGCATCAACTGAGCAATGGTTATGTCTTCAGATTCAAGTTCTTTTGTGTCTGTTCTTTTTGCCAGGATCTTATCACTTTCGATCAGAAAAGCAAAATGAACTTGATCATCTTCAACATGTTTACTGTCTTTGAGTGTGAGCTCAAGGAGCCTGACTCTATAACTCATATTGGTAAGTTCATTGTAAGTTTTATAAATCAGGTATTCACTCAATAGATAATTCTGAAAGGTCTTTCCATTACCGCAGGTGTTTACCACCTTAAGTGTATGAAGCTTATTAAACCACTTCCATTTAAAATCGGTTTTGTGAAAATCAATTTTAAATGGAGGCGTATCACAAATCTGAACCCGTGTATTTCCGCGTATTTTTATTCTTATTTTCTTTACTATACTAATACTATCGTTGATTCTCATCCTGAATACTGCTTTTTGATACTCAGGATTTTCCTTGTCGAAATATAGTCGTGCCGTATTGGTTTCAATTGATACTTTGAGCAGGTCCGAAGAATTAAACAATTTATTTACAGGTGGAAGATCATCAACGTTTAGCTTCGCTCCATTTTTTGAATTGAAAACACCTTCTTCAATCTTTGACTGGCTGAATGCCGGTGATGCAATATAATCTGTAGACAAAATACCCAATAAAAAAGCCAAGGTTAGCAAAGGCCTTGTAATGTATTTCAATGTGATCTTATTGGTATATGTATTATTAAATTTTATTGTCATAAAAATAAAATAACATCCTTGATGTAAATTAATACGGAATTTAAGCAAAAAGGATTAAGAAATAAGTGTACTCTTGAAAATTGTCTAAAAAGCAATTCACTTAATATTATTTGAAGATGCATGCAAAATATGTAAGGTGGGTTGTCCACGGCAATAATAACAATAGTGACTATGTTAAAGTATCAACAGGTAGAGCAACATTATTCGAAATACATAATCCGTCGATTCCGATTGTACACAGATCATTGTGGTTGCAGATAATAAAAAGCTGATTTGGTAACTTTATCAATTCAAAGCAATTGCAAAATCAATATCATTTGCGAGAACCTGTCTTATTAAAATGATTATACAATTATATTTGCGGATAAACAGAAGTAAAAAATAAGCCCCTTAACTCTCCTCATCAGTTATCGGGAGATAGCAATCGGTAGGTAACGCGATGCATTCGCCTGCCTTCCGAAGTGTAAAGCTGGTGTAGCTCAGTTGGTAGAGCAACGCATTCGTAATGCGTAGGTCAGCGGTTCGAGTCCGCTCCCCAGCTCAGAGCGACAGGCAGTTAATGCGTTTTTCGTCGGTGCGATTCCGATGGGAGATCTATGGTGATGCAGAACATAGATTGATTCATTGTGCCACAGTGAATTTATTTTCTGCAATGCGGATCAATAGGTTTAATGATAATTCCGGCTATAATTGAATTAACAAAATCTGTTTTATAAATGAGAAAAATATAGATTGTCAAAAAAAAAGGTGTATTTAATTATTTCCATAATCGTTTTGTTTCAGACGCTCGTTTTTCGGGTGTTCTACCCCGGTTCAATATCAGGTTCAGACTCGCTAATACCGAGTACCACTCACGCTATTTATATTGCCGTGGTGGAAATAAATCATAAAAACCTGACCTCAAATGCGGAAGTAGTAATAAAAGTATTTACGAACGATCTGGATGATGCGTTATTTAATGCCTACAAAACACACGCGAAACTGGAAAGTGAGGATAATTGCATGGCAAACAGTTTATTGTTAGAAAAATATTTTTCATCTCATTTCAGATGTGTGATTAACAAACAGAATAGGCCAATGCACTTAAAAAGTTGTGAAAAAAACGATAATAGCCTCTGGCTTCGGTTTGATATGACCTGTCCGGTAAAATGGAGGGACCTGAAGCTTTCTGCGGATTTTCTGATGGAGCTATTTCCAACCCAGTCGAACGTGATCAGCGTTTTTCACGGAGACAAAAAGAACTATTTCCGGCTTACGAATTCGGAAAAATCGCGGCAGATCAGGTTTGTTGATTAAAAAGATCCAGCAGTGACCGGGTAACTACACTCACTCCTGTTTCTATAGACAGGGCAGGTTCCGGATAATAAAAAGGGGAATGCAGCCCAGGCAAAAATCCGGATTTTATTCTTTCGTCCGGTACAGTGCCAAGCCAAAACAGTACGGTAGGTACTTTTTCTTCTGTCTGGCCATACATCGAAAAATCTTCACCCACCATCTGGGGTTCTGCATCGATTACGTTTTCTTTTCCAATGACGGTTTGGGCTGACTGGATAAGCCTGTCTACCAATTCCGGGTTATTATAATTCGCAGGTGTAAATTCGAACGGAATGGTAACTTCCGGTAATTTATCTTCAGACATCCCGGCGGCAAGCGCAATACCCCGTGCTATTTCTTTAATCCGTTTATGAATCATCACACGCACCTCTTCTTTGTAGGTTCTTACAGTTAGTTTGAGTGTAACCTCATCCGGTATGATGTTGTGTTTTATTCCTCCTTTTATTGCACCTACCGTAATCACTGCTGATTCGATAGGCTTTAGGTTTCTGCTCACAATGGTTTGCAAGTCCATTACAATCATACTGGCAATCACTACCGGGTCCACCGACATGTGGGGAGAGGCACCGTGAGCGCCGATACCAAATACTTTAATATCAATACTTTCGGTATTTGCCATTGTAAATCCTTTGCCAAACCCAACCTGGCCGGCGGGAATTGTAGGGCTGCTATGCAATCCGATACCATAATCAGGTACACCGAACCGGCTGTAAAGACCGGCATTCAGCATAAGCCTGGCTCCGGCTCCGATTTCTTCAGCCGGTTGCCCGATCATCATTAAAGTACCTTTCCATTGCTCCTTCAACTTTACCATCGTACGTGCCGTTCCAAGCCAGGTAGTCATATGCATATCATGGCCGCACGCGTGCATAGTGCCAATTTGTTCGCCACTGTACTGGGTGGTTAGATTGCTGGCATATTCCAATTCAGTTTTTTCATTTATCGGAAGTGCGTCCATATCAGTACGGTATAAAATGGTAGGCCCATTTCCGTTTTTCAGGATGCCCACGACCCCGTAGCCACCAAAATTTTCGGTTACTTCAAATCCGATAGCCCGTAATTCTTGGGCAAGTGTTTTTGCCGTTTCTTTTTCCTGTAGTGAGATTTCAGGGTTCTGATGCCTTGTTTGATAAAAATTTACAAGGTACGGCAGGTCGGCTTGTACAAGTTCTTTAAGACCCGGTGGGTTGTCATTTGTAATGAAAGCAAGTAAAATCAAAGCAATCGGCAGAATGGATAGTTTTTTCATGGGTTTTTTGTGTAAATAATACCAGTAATTAATATGCAGGCTACTTATTGCAGACTGCATGTATGTTTTTGAGCGGCAAACGAGATTCGAACTCGCGACCCTCAGCTTGGGAAGCTGATGCTCTACCAACTGAGCTACTGCCGCTTACTTCATACGCAGTTATAAAAGTAAAACATTTTTTTTATCTTGTGATACTTCCAACTCTTCAATAACTTCAAGAATTAAATAAAATACGGTAAAAATGAAAAAGAATAGCCTTTGTATTGTCATGATTTTAGTTTGCTCGGCATGTAATGCCTTGTTTGGACAGGATAATGTTCCGGTTAATTCCACTTTCCGTATTTTTCAGCAAAGTGATCTGACAAATCCAGCCAATAATTCATTTAACCGCCCGGGGTTTTCACTTCCGGCGGTGTTGGTGAATGCTGTTATAGTAGGTGATCTGGAAGCCTATAATATGATAAATTTTGCAGAAATCAATCCGGTTAAGTTCCAGCAATTTGATAACCGGCTCATCATATATCACGAATTGGAGCAATTGACATGGGCAGATGAATGGGATTTAGATTCGGAGTATTTTTATGATGACGAAGTTTATAATGAGGGAGTGATATACCGTTGTATTAAGGACAATTCAGGGATCAGTCCGGACACAGGAGTTGATAACTGGGAAGTTTCGCCTGCTTCATTGCTAAATCCTGAACTTATGACCCATGTATTTGTGGATTATACCCTTGGAGTGGACGATGCAGGAACAGTTCATAAACAATACAACTATTTGCATTTTCTGTATGAAGATGAAATTTCAGAGGGAAAATATTACCTCATGAGCTTCAGGTTTGACGATTGCTTGTCTGTTCTTGAGAATATAAATTTACCCTGGTATCAGGAGGCATATCCGGAGTGGGGCTGGCTTACGGGCAAAATTTTTATATGCAATGCATGGTCAAATAGTTTGGGCGCCATGGCAAAAGATGTTTACCGGATGGGTACCGAAGGCCGTATTCCATTTAAGAAGTCTGCTATCAGGGAAGATGGTATTCCATGGAATGATGAATATGCTACTGCGAATTTCGGCGTGTCATTTGACGAGAGTCGTACTGAATCTAATGCAGAAATTTACTATATGGCGACAAAACTCGCTGAATTTAACATGGATGATTTGCTGAAGGTTTTCCCTTTATCAGAAATTACCTTTCAGGGTTTTAGTAGCTATGCCCTGGCATTGGTAGTCAGTAAGTTGATGCCTGAGGATGAACTGCCATACGATACGTTGAGTACGGACGGAAGTTTTGTTACTGACATTAATGGAACTACGTTGGCAAAGTATTTTTCTGAAATGGAATTGCCGGAAGCCGACCCGTTTTCTGCAGGGCAATCTTTAACCCCGACTGATTTACCCACAGGCGAACCATGGGAAGGGAATTACAACATGCGCAGTGCGGTAGAATATATGCTGGATACGGATGCAAATAAATTTATAAATGAACCCGGAAAGGAAGTTTCAGCTATTTTAATTGAAGCGATCCGGAATAATGGAATTACCAATTTGTACATGGACAGATCCCTGACCTGCACAATTTCAAAAAAAGAATTTATAGAACGTATTACTATTCCTGACTGGGAAATGGAAGAACTGTTCAGGGAACTATCAGAATGGGATCCTGAGCACAACTATCTTTTGGGTGATAAAGTTCGTATATCGAATGTGATTTATGAAAGCCTGGGTGACTTCAACAGAGACAATCCTCCTGCTAGCAGTGTTGGTTTCTGGAGTGGTGAAGTAATGGCCCTGGATATCCTGTTCTACGAATATGAAGCATTTAACAAGCTGGAAATTGTCTATAATACGGTATTCAACCCCGAGGGCCAGATCTTGTCCATAACCCCGGAAGCATTACAGCTGGTCATTGGCGTGGATTATTCAGAGAATGAGTCAGAAATCGCAACCGGATATCTGGCTTTTAGCGATTGCGAAAGAGTATTCAGAAAATCTGAATATGCATTTGCCAAGGCTGGAAACAACCAAGTGAATTATGCCGATATAATCCGTAATGGAGAATTGAAAGGGATTACCATTTTTTCAGGACATATTGAATATCATCAGAAAGAATAGTGGGTCTGATCTGAAAATTGAATATGTTTCTTTCGAAAACATGATATTGTTACCGCCGTGATCACTAAAAGTTGTATGAGCTGGCGTCGGATTGCATCTGAGAATATTCAGAATCTAACCTGATTTGTGAAACACAATTGTTATCTATTTTCCGGAAATCATATTAAACGTACCATAATACCAATGGCCCGGCTTCGGTATAACGGAAAGATCTAATTCTAATAAGGCGGTATAAGTCATCATTATATGGACAGGATATCTATTTCACCTGATGTACCGCTTAAGGTAGTTTACCTACAGATTAGCCGGTACAGTGTCTTCACACACCAGTTTCAGACTAAAATCACCCATAAACGAAGTTCAGTTATAACTCTTTTACAGCTTGGATAATCTCCAGGAAGGCTTTTTTGCCGTCATTAAAGAACATCGAGGTATTATCCATAGCGAACAGCGGATTTGGTATGCCGGCAAAACCCGGACTCAGACTGCGTTTGATTACAATAACGGTGCGGGCTCTGTCAACCTCAATAATTGGCATTCCGGCGATGGGGCTGTTGGGATCGGTGCGCGCCATCGGGTTCACTACGTCGTTTGCCCCTACCACAATGGCCACGTCCACCTGGCTGATAATTCCGTTGATTTCCTCCAATTCTTTAAGTTTATCGTAAGGCACATCCGCTTCAGCCAGCAGCACATTCATATGCCCGGGCATGCGACCGGCGACCGGGTGCACAGCGTATTCCACTTCAGTGCCGTATTTCACTTCCAGCAGGTTTCCGAGGTCTCTGACGGCGTGCTGCGCCTGAGAAACTGCCATACCGTAACCTGGTACAAACACTACGCGCTGGGCGGTCTCAAGCAGCATAGCGATTTCATCCGCCGAAGTCGATTTAACCTTGCGGTAAAACTTGTCGGAATCAGGTGTGACTTCAGTAGTACCCAACACGCCAAACAGGACATTAGTGAGGCTGCGGTTCATGGCTTTGCACATGATGTTGGTCAGGATCAATCCTGATGCTCCCACAAGAGAACCTGCAATTATCAACACATTATTGTTAATGACAAAGCCTGTGGCGCATGCTGCAAGACCGGAATAACTGTTTAGCAGCGCAATCACGACCGGCATATCTGCGCCGCCGATGGGTAAGGTCAGCATTACACCCAAAAGCGCAGCCGCTCCTATCAGGATATAATAATACATCAGGTTTCCGGGGTTTAGCACAACTAATACGGACGCCGCCAGTGTTATTGCTGCAACGAGAACCTTGATTATTTGTTGGCCGGGAAGCAAGCTATTCTTGCTGAATAAAACCAACCCGGTCAATAAAAAGAAAATAAATGCTGTCCAGGACAGTAGAAGAAAATTATCTTGCCAAACGATATAAACACCCAGCAATACTGTTGTGATTGCAAATCCCCACTTTACAATTTTCTGCCAATGATATAATTTCCGTTTTACCGCTAAGAATTCAGCCAGTTTTCCAAAGGCAACATAGCTGCCAAAAAAGGTAACGGAACCGATAAGACCCGAAAGTGCAGTAGCGATTTTCATGTGCAGGTTGGGTTCTTCAGCCTTGCCAGCCGTAAATGCAGCCATGGCGGAAATCATTGCCGCACCGGCTACCAAAACGGACGCGCCTCCGCCAAATCCGTTGAATATAGCCACCATTTCTGGTATGGAAGTCATTTTGATGCGCATTGCCAGGAAAGAACCGATGAGGCTGCCGATGATGATGCCGGCGATGATATAATGAAATTCCAACCCTCCGCTGAACAGCGTAACTACCACGGCTATAATCATTCCAATAGCGCCCATCAGGTTACCGCGTACGGCAGTTCGAGGATGTGCCATTCCCTTCAACCCGAATATAAAAAGGACCGAGGCCAGCAAATATGCAAGGTTAATAATATTAGGACTTAACATTATTTGCGATCCTTCTTTTTGAACATTTTAAGCATACGGTTGGTTACCATAAAACCACCGACAACGTTAATAGTGGCAAAAACAATGGCCACAAGGCCGAAAAGATTTGCCAGATCAGGGTCACTGACCGTGCCTGCTGCGATAAGAGCACCGATGATTGTGATACCCGAAATGGCGTTGGAGCCCGACATCAAAGGTGTATGCAATGTCGGCGGTACTTTCGTTATGACTTCAAACCCCACAAAAAAGGCAAGCACGAAGACCGTTAAAAGCAGGACTATACCTTCCATAATTTCTGCTTTCTTTGGGGTTCGCTTTCATCGGATGGCGCCGTTTTATTACCAAGTGTTTCTCGTATCCACGGTTGAATGACTTCACCACCACGGCACACCATCGTGTCGCTGGTAATCTGGTCCGCCATATCCAGGTGAAACTGACCATCACTGACCAGATGCAAAAGAAATGTGGTAATATTTTTTGAATACATCTGGCTGGAGTGATACGGAATGTAAGACATCAAATTAGTGGTACCTATAATTCTCACACCACCTACTTCAACAACTTCATCGGGTTTGGTCAGTTCGCAATTTCCACCTCGCTCAGCCGCCAGGTCTACTACCAGAGAACCCGGTTTCATACCTTGCACCATTTCAGAAGTAATCAGAACGGGGGCTTTTTTGCCGGGTACAGCAGCAGTAGTGATCACCACATCGCTTTCCGCCACTACTTGCATCATCATTTCACGTTGTTTCTTAAGCATTTTTTCTTCCATCTCTATTGCGTAACCACCGCCATCCTGAGAATCACGGGTGTTCAAGTCCAATTCAATAAATTTACCTCCAAGACTTTGAACTTCTTCCTTAGCAGCCGGACGCACATCGTACGCTTTAACAATGGCTCCCAGTCTTTTGGCAGTGGCAATAGCTTGCAACCCCGCTACACCCGCCCCAATGACAAAAACTCTGGCCGCCTTCACAGTTCCGGCGGCGGTCATGGACATAGGAAACATACGGGGTAATGTATTGGCAGCAATCATTACCGCTTTATATCCCGCCACCATCGCATTCGAAGACAAGGCGTCCATACTTTGTGCGTGGGTTACACGTGGCATTAGCTCCATGGAAAAAGAGGTGATGCCAGCGCCCGCTAATTTTTTTAACAGCTTCGGCTCACTCACGGGTTCAAGAAAAGAGATGCAAGCCTGATTTTGCCTGAAATACTGCAAATCGGTTTCAAACTTATCAGGATTAGCACCTGCATTTCGGATCTGCAGGATGACGTCCGCTTTGCCAAACACCTCTGCCCGGTTCTTGACGATTGCGGCGCCTTTCTCTTCATACATACGGTCAGGAAATCCTGCCTCCCTTCCGGCGTCTGCTTCGATGACTACCTCAACCCCTTTCTTTTTTAAAGTGGGTAGATGATCGGGGACGACGGCAACACGCCGTTCTCCTGGAAAGGTCTCTTTTACTATTCCTGCGATCATAATAAATTCCTCAAATATCCAGATTTATAAATCCATTATTATGGGTATTATTAACAACAATAATTACTTGCAATATAGGTGAGAATACTTACGTTGATGACGATCTCAACACCTGATTATTCAGCCCCAGTCATGAAAATTAAACGTAAATTCTTACCGGTTTTTAACACACTTTTTTTGTCTTGATAACGCGCCCAAAACTACAATATTCATCAGAAATTGCAACTATTTTTTTTTTTGACATGTTTGGACTGACGCTGCCCATATATTAACGATTTTTATGATTGGGAATTACGGATATTCTTAAGAATTATGCGGATACCATTGCATTAAGATAACGAGTGAATCTTCTGTGAACAGAATTTGAATTATAAGAAAAGTTGCGCCTGCGGCTGATCATGAGAAAAAATAGTAACGCTGTATGATAATGAATTTATAAAAACCGGGTTACATTCAATTGCCTCAGATTCAATCTGAGGCGACATCGATAATATGAGACAACATTGCATATTGTACATTTCATCAAACAGGAGCAGTGTGATGGTGGTTAGATTTTATTTTATTTTGTTATTTGTTTTTCCTCCATCAACTTTTTTGAAATGATTCTCCCAGAAAACAGCACTTACAATCTTACCGCCTGCATCAGTGTTGAATGTGATCTCAAAGTCACTTAACCAGTGAAAACGGGAATCAGAAATAGTTTTAAATGTATCATAATGCCAATGGTCCATCTTCAGTTTAACAGAAGGGCTTGATTGGAGGTATAAATAGGCGTCCTCAAGCAGGATAGTTATGTCTCCCCACATCGGGCTGGTGTATCTTCCGGTATAATTTACCAACGGATGTGCCGGTTTGGCGTTTTCTACGCGGTTTGCTTCATCCATTTTCTTCTTTTTAGTGCTCTCTTCCCGTATTTGCCCATACAAATTTTGTATTTCTTCATTCCAGTTACGGTTTCCGCCTGTGGCAAACAAGTCAAATGCCTTGTACATGATGGCATGCCGGAGTTCTACATGGTCTGCGTTACCCATTACATATACACCCAGCTTGTCTTCATGCAGCAAACCGATAATGGCCACCAGGCCTGACAGGCTTCCTGTATGAAAGTTTACCATTCGTCCCATGTAATCATGCTGAAACCAACCGTAACCATAGGTAGTCCAGTTAGGTTTTGTAAGTTTTGCAGTGGGATAGAATTTGGATTTGGAAATGATGGTCTGAGGCTTGAATAATTCTTCGAAAACTTCTTTGGAAAGTAGTTTTTTGCCCCCGATTATAGCGCTGTCGAGCATAAATTTTGTCCATTTAGCCATATCATCAATACTTGCCCACACAGATCCTGCTGCCCCGATCTGATCTGCAACCATGAAATCTATCGTTTCAAATCCATCTTCGAATTTATAGTGGGGCATCACATGGTTGCTGCTGATTTCGGATTTGTCCAGCAAACAGGTTTTTGCAATGGTATGCTTCATATTTAACGGATCAAAAATCCGCTCCTGCATAAATTCCCACCAGGGTTTGCCACTTACATGATGTATGATTTCGCCGGCAACGGCATACATAATGTTTTGGTAAATAAAATCAGAGCGAAACGAGTACGCCGGTTTTGCATATTTCATGCGGTCAATAAGTTCTTCTGAAGTAAAATCGGTCATTACCCACAAATAGTCCGCATTGGCCAAACCTGCCCGGTGGGTCAGCAGGTCGCCGATCTGCAATTCGCGTGTTACATATGGATCAGCAAGCTGAAAACCGGGATAATGATCCGTTACTTTATCAGTAAATGAAAGTTTACCTTCATCTACCAGCAGGGCAATGCAATATGCCGTAAGCGCTTTGGTGGTAGACCCGATGGCAAACATAGTTTCTGAATCCACTTTTTCACGGGTTTCAATATTTCTGACTCCATACACTTCTGAAAAAATCACTTTCCTGTCAATAACAACACTTACCGCCAGGCCAGGTACCTCCCATGCTTCGATGCCGGCTTTTACAAACTGGTCAAATTCCTTCAGTTCGTCCGTAGTTTGACTAAATGCGAAATTTGATAGCAGGATAAATACGAGTGTGACAATAGGGATTTTCATAGTATTCGATACTTTTTTAGACTAAATAAATAAGTTAAACCCTTCTAACTAACAGTCACATGCAGGGTTAACTATTGTATTTGAATGATGTAATATCAGTTTCTGGGGATCAGTCCGGAAGGAAAAACCACAACGCTTTCATTTCCATCCATTCCGACAGCAGTAATCCCAAAAAGGTAATTATCAATAACCACATTTTTCAGCATATAAGAATCTGTTTTTCCTACAAATTTTGAATACTGCCATTGCGGAGCGGTCGTTTCGCGCCAGTATATTTTATACCCAGCGATCACCGGATCATCCAATTTTTCCCATGCCAGGGTGGTGGAGGGTTGTACAGCGCCCCCGATTTTTACGTTTTTTGGCTGAGGCGGAGCCCAGGCTATGCCTGCCAGCGCTATCGCGTTTACAGCCGTAAGCTTTGCTGTATATTCAAAATTCACACCTTCAACTACATCTCCATATTTTATCCCGTTTTCTTCACGGATGTCCTGGTGCTGCCGGGTATAATTTTCATGTGCTTCCATAATCCGAATCCCTGCAAAGCCGGCATCATTAAAAGGCCGATGATGCCCTCCCCGGCCAAAACGATCGAGCCGATAGATCATCATCGGTTTCATTTGTGGCATATACCTACGTGTCATTTGCTCCACATACCGGGCAAGCTGGCGGGAAATACCATCCACTTCACCTCCAAAAAAACGGCGTTCGCGACGCTGTTGTTCGGTTTCTGTCACCGGAGTAGGTTCGGAGAATATCCGGAATGTTTGATTATCAATCACCCCATCTACACCTTCAATATTGCCAATCATGTCATTGTTCAGCACTCCTACAATATTCCAGTTCTCGGAAATCGCTTTTTCGGCAAGATACTTCCCTCCAAACAAGCCCTGTTCTTCACCTGAAAGCCCTGTATATACAATACTGGATTCAAATTTATATTTGCTTAACACACGTGCCGTTTCCAGGGTACCGGCCATACCGGAAGCATTGTCGTTGGCGCCGGGGGCGTCAGTAACCCCATCGGTACTACTAGATGCACGAGAGTCAATATCTCCCGACATGATTATGTAGCGGTTGGGATATTTGCTTCCCCGTTGAATAGCCACTACATTCACAATCCACGTATCCACTGGTATTCGCCTGTTTTCACTTGCTTGCGCCAGCCCTTTATTATAGAATACCTCCAGGCATACGTTGCATTCGGCGGATATTTTTTCAAACTCAGATTTTATCCATCTCCGCGCTGCGCCGATACCTCGTGTATCAGATACCGTATCGGAAAGCGTATTCCGGGTGCCGAATCCGGCCAGCTTACGGATATCAGCTTCAATCCTTTCCGCTGATACGGCTTCGACTATTTCGTACATTCGCAGGTCTGATTGCGGCGGTGCAAATTGCTGACTGACAGCATTTGTGAATGCAACAGTAAGTACAATAATAATTGAAAATGAATTTTTTAAAACGATATTCATGGTAATGTCTGATTTATTCCGATGTGAATGTAAGAACAAATACTGAACGGTCAAAAAGGAGGTTTGTAATCAGATGCGGTTTATTAAAGCGGGTAATTTATTCTATTACATACTTGTCGGAATCAAGAAATGCCGGAAATTTTTTACGGTAATCCTGCAGCGAATCGTAACTCAATGTGACTGAAAATACTCCGGATTTGTCATTTGCTAACAAAAGGGATTCACCTTTCGGGCCGTAGCATCTGGAGTGCCCGTTATATTCAATATGGTTACCGTCAAAACCTGTACGGTTCACACCTGCGCAAAAAGCCAGGTTTTCCACTGCCCGAGCCTTTAGCAATACATCCCAGGCTGATATCCGCTTGGCTGGCCAGTTAGCAATATAAACGGCAAGATCATACTCAGGCCGGCCTTCAACCGTACGGTTTCTTGACCACACCGGAAACCGCAGGTCGTAGCAAACCTGGGGCAGAATACGCCAACCTTTGTGGTTTACGATTAACCGGGTTTTGCCGTAATCAAAATAATGATGTTCATCCGCCATTCTGAACAGATGTCTTTTGTTATAGGTGCTCACATCGTCATGCATTACACAATGCAGGCGGTTATAATATTTTCCGTCTTCGTTAATAATGAAGCTGCCAATTATCAGCGCATGTGATTGAGATGACATACGTTTCATCCATTGCAGTGTTTTGCCTCCCGGAGGCTCAGCCAGGCCTTTGGTTTCCATGGTAAATCCTGTCGAAAACATTTCCGGAAGAACAATCACATCCTTTTCTTGGCCCAGGGCTGCTATTTTTACTTCCAACATGGTCAGGTTGGCATCAATATCGTGCCAGAAAAGCTCAGTTTGGATAAGAGAAAGGGTCAGATCCTGCATAGTATTTTGGCAGCTTTTTTGATAGTTTCATCTTTCTTGGCAAAACAGAAGCGTAATATGTTATTATTCCGCTGATCGGAGTAGAACGGCGAAACGGGAATGGACGCAATTTTATATTCTTTTGTCAGATATTCGGCCATGGTGCGTTCATCTTTATCAGAAATAGCTGCATAAGAGAGCAATTGAAAGTAGGTTCCTGAACATTTTACTGGTTTGAAGCGGCTTCCGGTTATTCGTTTCAAAAAAAGGTCTCTTTTCTTTTCGTAAAATATGTGGAGGTTCTGATAATGATTTATATCAGCCAGATACGTGGCAAGTCCATACTGAATTGGGGTGTTTACACTGAAATTCAGAAACTGATGTACTTTACGTATCTCACTGGTAAGATAATCAGGGGCGACAACATATCCCACTTTCCATCCTGTTACATGGAAAGTCTTTCCGAAACTGAAGACAGCCATACTTCGCTTTCGCAGTTCGGGAAAGCGTAAAACACTTTCATGTTGTAAGCCGTCAAAAATGATCCTATCGTACACCTCATCGGATAGTACGAGCAGGTTTCTTTCTATGGCTACCTGTTCGAGTTTGATCAGGTCTGTCTTACTCCAGACCGATCCTGTTGGGTTGTGCGGGGAGTTGATGATAATCATCTTTGTCTTTTCAGTGATGGCTTCTTCCACATTGTTCCACTGCACGGAAAAGTTTTCAGGATTGAGTTGAACAGGCACCGGAACTCCCCCGCTTAACCTTACGGCAGGAATATAGGAATCATAAGCCGGTTCGATAATAAGCACTTCATCCCCCGGATGTATAAAAGCAGTGATACAAGAATACAATGCCTCGGTAGCACCACCCGTCACTGTGATTTCAGTCACTATATCACCATTCCAGTTATAGGTATCTTTCAATGAATTTGCAATGCTTTTACGCAGAAAAAGTAACCCGGGCATCGGAGCATATTGATTATGGCCCTGCTTCATGGCATTACTTACATGTGCAATAAGTTCACGTGAAACCTCAAAGTCAGGAAAACCCTGTGATAAGTTTAAAGCACCGGCTTCATCAGCCATTTTTGACATGACTGTAAATATCGTTGTGCCGATATCAGGAAGTTTAGATTTGATCAACCGATTCGTATTTTCTGTTTAAAAAAACCAAATTTAGCCTTCAAAAGTCTCACTCAGAAGTGAATGCAAATGCTTTTTAAGTTTTTAATACCTATTATTAAAGACCTATACTTTTGCCAGCGGGGCAATGATACGGTAAGAGATTTCCACCTTACCTTTGCTTATATCAGTCAGTTTCCCTTTAAGTAGCCGCTTTTTCAAAGGCGAAAGATGATCGGTAAACAGTATGCCGTTTATATGGTCATATTCATGCTGAATGATGCGTGCAAGAATGCCGCTAAAAACCTTTTCGTGTTTCTCCCACTGCTCATCCACGTATTTGATCTTTACGGTATTATTACGTTCCACATCTTCACGAATGGTGGGAATACTGAGGCATCCTTCTTCAAAGATCCATTTTTCGCCGTTCTCGGATATTATTTCCGGGTTGATAAACACCTGTTTATAATCTCCCACATCTTCATCATCCAACTGACTGGTGTCAATAATAAATAATTGCACACTTTGTCCTATCTGCGGAGCTGCCAACCCCACACCATTGGCAGCATACATAGTCTCAAACATGTATTCTGCGAGCGATATCACATCCATCGATCCGGGCTCGATTGCGATGGCTTTTTTCTTCAGAACCGGGTCACCATACATTACAATTGGGTAAATCATAAAGAAAATACAGTTTATTAAATCACAAATTATCGATCGTTATATTTCATTCTTTCCAGATAGGATTGCAAAATAATTGAAGCGCTGATTTTATCAATATTTGACTTCCTCATTCTTTCTTTTTTCTTCATACCTCCCGTAATCATTGCTGCCACAGCCATTTTTGAAGTAAATTGTTCATTTTCGGTAACAATATTGACTTCAGGAAACGTTTTCTTCAGTTTGGCAACAAATTTTATTACAGCCCCGGTAGCATGTGTAGCCTTACCATTAAGCCTTTTTGGCATACCCACAACAATGGTTTCCACATTTTCATTCAGCATGTATTCCCAGAGATATTCTACGATATGGCCTTCATCGACGGTTGTAATCGGACTTGCTATGATCTTCATAGGGTCAGTAACTGCTATTCCAACGCGTTTCAATCCATAATCTAATGCCAATATTCTTCCCATTGCTTTCCGGATCAGTTCCATTTAGCTGTTTCCGCCATTTGTTTCAACACTTTTTGTTCCAGAATAAGCGCCTTCGGGAAAAGGATTTCATTTTCAATACTTGCATGGATATGCAATTCATGTTCAAGTTCGCGGAGTTCGCAAAGAATCACCTTTAAATGAACCGGATACGTAGCATCCAGATGGTAACCGTTTGTTATTTTGCTTATCCCATGCAATTCTTCGTCATATAATTCATGTTCATCGGCAAATTTGTGAAGTCCTGCCTGCCGGATTGCAAAGTATATTCTTGACAAAAGTAATTTTCTCTTCAAAGATTTATCGAGTTGTAAAATATAATTGAAAAGGGTATCCTCTTCTTTATAGACATGATTTATGAAATCCTCCACAAATACCGGGAATATCCATTTTAGATCCTCAATAAGTTGCATCGGGCTCACATTTTTGTCAAGTTCGCCAATCAGTTTCGCAATATAAGGCAGCCTTCTTTTTATTAAAACATAGTGTGAATGTTTTAAATATTCAATGACAAGGTCCACAGGTAATTTCCTTAAAAAATGATTATGAGCTGGTCCATTCTGGTTTACATTCTCAAGATCTCTGACAACGGATTTTACATTCAGCCCCTTTTTATTGCATACGTTTTCAAGGGTTTCTTCCGAATAATCATAAAAATTTATACCGAAAAAGTACAGAACGGATGCAAAAACATAGTTTTCATCTACAATTTCTGATATTTTTTTTTGGCTAAGCATTTTAAATTCATTTATATAAATGAATTCTACAAAGATAATAAAAGTTCTGACCTTAAATTCACCGCTTCACTATTCTGCACGGTGATTTACTGCTTCCGATTAGGTTTAAACAAAAAGATGTAATTTTAAAGCTTGAGATGTGCAAAGTTTCAATAGACTAATAATACAGATTTGTGAGCAAGATAAGAAATACAAAATCGGACATACGGTTTCCTCTCATAATAGCGATTACTCTAGTAGCTGGTATTTTCATAGGTGCTTCCATGCTCGACCCCAACTCTTCACAGGGGATATCGGGTAGCATCGCAAAATTCAAAGATGTAATTCTGAGCATTGATAAGAATTATGTGGATGATGTGGATGCCTCCGTACTCGTTGATGAGGCAATTGTTAAGATGTTGCGTGAACTGGATCCGCATTCCACCTATATACCAAGAGAAGAAGTGGAGAGGCTGAATGCGCAGTTACGTGGAATATACGAAGGTATTGGAATCCAGTTTGATATACTAAGAGATACGGTTTATGTAATCAGGGTGCTGGAAGGCGGACCGTCAAAGGCCATTGGATTGCAATCAGGAGATAGGATAATACTGGTAGAAGGTGAAATCATTGCAGGAACCGGTATTACCAACAAAGGGGTGACCGACCGGTTGCTGGGTCAGGCTGGTTCTGAAGTGACTATTACAATTTTACGGGAAGACACAGAAAAGGATTATACCATTACGAGAGGGACTATTCCGCAGCGTTCCATCGAATCGAGCTACATGATAAATGAAGAGACGGGATATATTAAAATTAGCCGGTTCGGATCTAAAACTTACGATGAATTCAAAAATGCACTTTCCGAATTGCTTGATAAAGGCATGACGAAACTTGTTTTGGATCTCCAGGGTAATCCTGGGGGATTAATGAGCGCCGCTGAAGACATTTCAGATGAATTGATAGCTGGCAGGAAGCTTATTGTTTCCCAGAAAAGTGTACATGACCGTTATAATTCATCTTATTATGCACGAAAAGAAGGGATGTTTGAAAATGGGCCTGTAATTGTGTTAGTTGATGAGTACAGCGCGTCAGCTTCAGAAATCGTTTCCGGTGCTTTGCAGGATCATGACAGGGCGTTGATTGTAGGCAGGCGAACATTTGGGAAAGGGTTGGTGCAGATGCCGATATCGCTGAATGACAGATCTGAATTGCGGCTTACCATTGCACGCTATTACACACCCAGTGGCAGATCTATACAGAAACCTTACAACAATGGAGTAGACTACTACTCAGATATTTCGAGCAGGTATGATCATGGTGAATTTTTTTATGCGGACAGCATAAAGTTTGAAGATTCACTGAAGTTTGAAACTGCGAAAGGGCGAACCATCTATGGGGGAGGTGGCATTATGCCCGATTATTTTGTACCCTATGATACTTCCATGCAAACCGCCTACTATCGCACACTGAGAAGTAAAAGGGCGATCAGGGAGTATACATTTAACTATTTTATCGCACACAAGGAGGAACTGAGAAATATGGATTTTGATCATTATCTAAACTCCTTTGTTATAACAGATGAAATGCTTGAAGATATCGTAGAAATTGGTGAGGAACTGGGTATTGCTTTTAATAATACAGAGTTTCAACACTCTGTGACATTACTGAAAGGATTTGTAAAAGCAGATATTGCCTCTTTTGTATGGGCCGAAAACGGCTATTATCCGATCATAAATCCTGTTACAAACGAAATATACAAACGGGCACTTGAGTTATTTGATGAGGCCATACTGCTGGCGGAAGTATATTAAATATAGAAACTATATGGCATTTTATTTCAGACTTGGAAACATACCGGAAAAACGGCATATCCAGTTCAAGCAACCAGATGGGTCACTTTACCATGAAGAGTTGGTCAGTTCGCTTGGTTTTTCCGGAATTTATTCAAACCTATACCACATTCATCCACCCACCCGCGTGGCCGAAGTAGGGCCTGTGGAATCATACAACATAAAGATAGCAGAAGATTATCCTTTAAAACATACTCACTTGAATACTTCCGGCGTAACAAGTACGGGAGAGGATTTTCTGGATGCAAGAAAAGTGCTGATGGTCAACGATGATGTGGCTATTTCGATATGTCATCCTTCAGGTAAAACGATGGATTATTATTATAAAAACGGGGAAGCTGATGAGGTCATTTTCGTTCATGACGGAAGCGGCACTTTATATTCGCAGTTTGGAAGGCTGAAGATAAATAAAGGTGATTATGTAGTAATTCCGAGAACCACCATTTATAAAATTGACTGGAATGACACGCAGGTGAAGCTGCAGATAACCGAGTCAAGGGCAGCAGTAGAAACGGTTTCGAGGTACAGGAATAACCTTGGTCAATTGCTTGAGCACTCGCCTTATTGCGAAAGGGACATCCACCCTCCGGAAGCATTGGACACAGAGGGTGGAGAAGGAAAATTTCTGGTAAAGATTAAAATGAGGGGGAATCTGTATCATTATATATATGACCATAGCCCTTTTGACGTGGTAGGCTGGGATGGGTTTTTATATCCCTATAAATTATCAATCTACGATTTTGAGCCAATTACCGGACGTATTCATCAGCCTCCACCTGTGCATCAGACCTTCCAGGCAAATAACCTGGTGATATGTTCTTATGTGCCTCGTTTGTTTGATTATCATCCGCTTTCAATTCCGGTGCCTTACAATCATTCCAATATTGATTCGGATGAAGTATTATACTATGTGGAAGGAGAATTTATGAGCCGCAAAGGAATAGAGGTTGGTTCGTTTACCTTGCACCCGGGCGGTCTACCCCATGGACCGCATCCAGGATCAATTGAAAAAAATATTGGGAAAAAGGAAACCATGGAATATGCCGTGATGATAGATACTTTCAGACCGCTTAAACTCACGGAAGAAGCCCTGAAATATAACGATGAAAATTATCCGATGAGTTGGCGATAGTAAGTAGGAGGATGTATTTGGATAGCAGATTCAGGGTAAAACACAAAAAATGTCTTCAGAAAAATACTGGAAATAATAATCGATTCAGTTAATGGACTCAGGTTCACAGAAATACACTTGCTATTTAGTGGCAGAACTTGCTCACATAGTTTGCTGCCAGATGGTCGCCCAGGCTTCTTGCAACTTTAAAGTCCTGGCAGGCTTCATAAGTATTTTCCAGCTGAATTAAAGCAGATCCCCTGAAAAGATAGGCCCGTTGCAGCGATTTATTCAAAGGATGATTTGGAGGAATATTACCAGGAAGCAGGGTGAATTTTCTGTATATTGTGTTGATAGTCAATGAGAAATCCTCTACCGCTTCTTCGTATCTGCCCATGTTGAACTTTGAATGGCCACGTTTCTGCAGGTAATCCTCATTTAGAGGGTCATACAATAGGCCTTTCGTAAAATCATATACAGCACTTTCATAGTCTTCAATAACCAGACTTACAAGCCCCCGGTCATGATAATACCCGGCATTGGTTGAGTCGAGCACAATTGCCCGGGAGAAATCAAGGATTGCATCAAGGCGTTCGCCTGCCCCATATTTATAATGACCCCTGAGATTATAATAAGCAGCGTTAACTGAATCCAGTGATATTGCTTTATCGGTGTTTTCGATAGCCTGCTGGGTGTCCGGGAATCCAGTCAATGTATTATCGGTTTTTGAAAGGTAGTAGGCATATTGAATATAATACGGAGCATAATCTGGCTTGATTGCAATAGCCAATCTCATGTCTTTCAACGAATATTCGCGGTGGTCGCCTACTTCATACCTGAGTTTGGCACGCTCGAGGTATGCCTTGTCCGAATTCGGATTATAGCGTATAGCCACATCATAGCTTGAAATGGCCTTACGTTTTTCATCTCTGGCATTATAGACTTTTGCTTCAAGTAAATAGATGTTTGCATCAGCAGGACTCAATCTTGCTGCACTGTCAAGATGTATGAGCGCATTTCTATAGTTACCTGACTTATATTCATATTCAGCAAGCTGTATATAATGCAACTCATTTTCCTGACTGAATGACAAGCAAGGAATATATAAAAGAATTAATGCTAAAAAATGCTTCTTATCCAAGTGAATAATAATTTTAACCCACCAAATTACAAGCGAATACTATTATTTTCATTCTTTATTTTAATAACTTGGCTCAAGAAGAAATATTTGATGAAAGATAAACGTTTTTAATGGATATTTTATTTCTGTTGGGTGGTGTTGTCATAGGTGGATTGGCATTCTGGCTTATTGCATACTACAAATTTAAAAGTGAGGCGCGTGCCAGCGAAACGGATATAGCTGTTTTTGAACAGCGCTTGGTAAGCCTGAAACAGGAGTTGGAAAATAAGGAGAATGACTTAAAAACAGAACGTGATAAAATGCTTACACTCAATAGTGAACTTGGGCGTAGCCAATCTGATTTCCGCCACATGGAGCAGCGTCTTACTGAACAAAAAAAGGAAATCGAGCACATTCAAGAGAAATTTTATAATGAATTTAAAAACCTGGCTAATCAGATATTTGAAGAAAAATCAAAGAAATTCAATAGTCAAAACAAAGAAAGTCTTGAATTATTACTCAAGCCTCTGGGGCAGAAAATAACAGAATTTGAAAAAAAGGTAGAGCGTAGTAACCAGGCGAGTCTTGAATGGAATGCAAAGCTTCGTGAGCAAATTTCAGGTCTTAAGGAACTTAATCTTCAGATCACTAAGGAAGCAGAAAACTTGACCAAAGCACTTAAGGGTGATTCTAAAATCATGGGCAACTGGGGTGAAGTTATTCTGGAGAGCATCCTTGAGAAATCCGGACTTCAAAAAGGAAGGGAATATTTCATACAGGAAAGTTATAGCACCAGTGAGGGGAAGCGGCTACAGCCCGATGTTGTCGTAAAACTGCCTGATGATAAAAATATTATTGTCGATTCAAAACTGTCGTTAGTGGGGTACGAAAAATACGTGAATGAATCTGAAAATAAGGAAAACCGGGAATCAAATCTGCGCAGTCATATTCAATCAATACGCAATCACCTGAAGAGCCTCGATACCAAATCGTATCAGAAGCTTTATCAGATTGAAGGACTGGACTTTGTTTTAATGTTTATCCCAATCGAGCCTGCTTT
>JACZXH010000044.1 GCA_022571715.1 Bacteroidota bacterium
TTGTCGTATTTGCAGTTGTTATATTGTTAAATGTGGTACTTGTTCCTCCATTAAGGAATTGAGGTCCAGCCCCATTAAATGTCACTGTTCCGGCACCTGCGACAAATGTGCCCCCATTATTAGTAAAACTGCCCGCAATGTTCGTATTAGTTCCTGCCGTATAAGTGCCTGCTGTTAATGTAATTCCACCTGTAGCTGTCAGGGTAGCGGGTGCGGTAAAATCCCCAAGTGTTTGTGTAAGGTTGGCTACATTGATGGTTGTGATACCTCCAACACTTAATGTACCTCCTCCTTTATTTATTACAAGGTCATCGAAAGTCTGTGATGCCCCTGATCCGGAAATTGACTGTGCACCGGTTCCATTAAATGTTACTGTTTGTCCATTTGTATCCAGTGTTCCTGCGGTTATTGTCAGGTTTCCAGTTAAACTGGTGGGAGCACCTAGGGAAACCGTATTTCCAGCATTATTGATTTCAATATTGGCGGGGGTGTTTTGCGTAAGGCCGTTACCCACAGCCTGGCCGGCGCTGGTACTATAGATGTAACTTGCACCGGTTGCATAAGTTCTTGTACCTGTTACCTGAACGTTTCCGGTAGCCGCTATAGTGATTCCGGCTGCTGAGGTGACGCCAAGTGTTGCACCAGACAATAGGTCAAAAGTTCCGTCTCCAGTTATGGTAGTGCCCGCAGCCGCCATCTGCAACGTCGACCCACTGTTTACTGTGAAATCGATCTCAAAGGAAATTGTTCCGTTGTTTGTAAACGTCTGTGTCCCCACGCCGGTGAATGTTATGCTCCCTTTACCGGCATTGTTCTCGGTAATTGTTGCACCCACCGCGACCGTAAGATTTCCATCAACATTTAGAATTCCGATTGCACTAGCATTATTATCTTCCTGCATTAACAACTCTCCGGTGGCTCCCGTAACAGCTACGTTACCGGTAACCGATACAGTAGAGCTGGCATTTCCAGTGCTTATGTTGAAGACTGCATTGTTAACAGTTAAGTTTCCCCCAATATTCATGATACAGGAGCCCGTGTTGTTGTTCATTTTGAACGTACTGTTGTCAACTAGGACATTTCCGGTCACATCTATTGTGTAACTCCCAGGGATCCCCATAGTATTAGACATTCTTAGTGACCGGTCAGCAATGAGCGGAAGAATGCCGGTAGATAATACTGAGAAATCACCCTGAATAATTATGTCAGCTTCCATATAAATTCGGTCTGTCTGACCGATTGAATTCCAGGTGAAATTCCCAAATGCCTGAGCAAATCCGGTGGGCGCGATAGAGATTACTCCTGTGACATTGAAATTGGAAGTGGCTTCCCAGGTCGCTGTTGGTATTGTACCACCGTCTATGGCGTGGTCGTAAGTTCCCCCATTGTCAACTGTCATTGATCCACCACCAGCAACAGTGTATTGGCTTGTAGCAGTTAGGATACCACCACTACTGATGGTCAGGTTTAAAGCAGTACTTGCGACATTAACGGTTATGTTGTGGCCACTCAGTATGAAAACATCATCGTCTGCATCTGGAATACCATCCGAATCTGATCCACTATCCAATGTCCAAATTGTTGGATTGTTAAAGTTGCCCGAAGTATTTGAGTCAAAAACACCTTGCCCCATAGACTGTGAGGCCAGCAGCATAAAAAATAGGATAATAAAACCTGAGGCAAAGTTAGGGTATAGTCTCTTCATTCAGATTCAGAAGCAGTTTTTCATTAGTGTTAATATCAAAATCTTTCTTAAAGTAACCTAAAGAGTATCAAGTATTTTTTAAAGAATTAACTCCCCATTCGAATTTGTCTTTATCAATATAATTTTACGCTGCCCGCTCAAATTCATCGTACCGGTAAATACAATAGAGCCATCCGGATTTTCAATAACCGTTGCTCCATCATCCTGACCAATATCTCCAAATGTCCGGGACCATTTTTCAGCACCATTAAAATCTGTTTTACCTAAAAAAATATCCCTGTTGCCACCTGCATACTGGATTTGTCCCAGAACGATGTTATCTCCATCCCTGCTTCTTACAATAGACCTTCCCTCCAGTTCAAATTGTGTAAATATTGCCTGATTTACGACAGGTTCCAGTCCGTTGGTGCGCACATAGTACATGCGGTTTGGGTTGCCCACAAGCGTTCCGATCATCAGAAATCCGCCCACAGATTCTGCAATGTCGGCACATATCTGGTTTTCCAGATCGCCATAATAGGCATCGGCGCCGTTTACCGTGCCAATATATTGCCACGAGGTCAAGGTATTTCCTGTAAATTGTGGTCCGTCAGGGCGATCAGTAAAACCGAATATAACAAGCGTATCCGAACCCGTATTACGTTGAAAAACTTTAATACCCGTATCCTTTCCTTGTCTTCCGGAGATTTTATTGGTAGCCCAGTCCGGATCTTCGACTAAATTAAAATCAAGCCTGACCGTATAAAAATCCTGTTCATCCGGTTCATTAGGAGGATTGGGAATAGCCGCTGTTGTGGAACCAGCAATAATATATCCGTCGCTTAATACGGTAATGCTATTACAAGTTTCCCTGGCTCCTTCATCAAAAAACAAAGGTCCATTCAGAACCAAACCGTCCAGACTGAGCTGAAACACAACAATATCTACATTAGTAGCTGATTTGAATGCGTTACCGGCTATCAGATAACCACCTTGAATTTCAACTATTGATCTTCCTTCATCATAAATACCCGGACCGGAATTATAAGACCTGATCCATTGCTGATTTCCAAGTGAATCGGTTTTAATGACCACAATATCTTCATCACCCGATGCGTTTTCACTTCCTTCAGCAAGTGATTTGTTGGGATCTGTGGTGCCTATCAATATGTAACCGCCATCCTGTGTTCTTTTTAAATCGGCTCCATACTGATCGCCGTCAGACCCATAGTACTTAATAAAAACCTGGTTAAAACGAGGCTCCACATTATCCGTAGTATCGCATGCCAGAATAATAAAGGAACCCCATATAATCCACAGATATTTTGATATTATTTTTAAGAAATTATTCCAGGCCTGCACGTTCAATTTGCTGTTTTATCTTTTTTCTTAAAAATTTTACTGAAAATACCCCATTTCGTTTTCTCAATCCTGCGAGGTTTATAAATCGGACTCACAAATCCCAGATTAAAATAAAGGTTATTCAGTCTGAAATCATCATCTACCTGGCCATATCTGAAAGTCAGCTCCCTGATGTCATGCTGCTCTCCACCGTTACCAAAATCAAACTGATTTTTTGTTTTCAAAACATTGTTTAGGCCCCAATTATATCTAATATCAAACGAGATAAATTTATATCCCATCCGATATTTGACACCTGCCCCCATTAAAAGACTATGGTTGAATGCAGTCCGAATCCTATTAATATCCAATGTTCTTCCAATATCAGGATTAACTACCCGATTGTCGTCAACTCCGTCATCCGTTCCATTGATATCAAAATAACTTGGTTTGGCGGTTGAATTAAAAATATAAGAGATTGAATAACCGCCATAAACAAATGGATACCAGTTGTATATTTTATAGGTATATCGTAGATAAACAGGAAGTTCGAAGCCGACATTATTATAATCTATAATCAATGAGTCACCTGTAGGAAAACCAAGCGCCTCAAGCGAATCTATCATGAAATAATCATTATTAAACCGATAGTTTTTGATTGTAAACCAGAACTCTCCGGCCAGACTGAACTTATCCGATATATTCCAGTCAATACCAGTGCCTATCTGACCACCTGCCAATGTATTGTAGTTTTGTCTGGAATCATTCGTGTTGTCAGTTCCATTAGTATGTATAACTTTTACAAAACTTAAATTACCCCCTATTTTTACAGGATAGACTGTAAAAATAGGTGTTGTTTTGAATTTTTTACTTAAAAAATCAATTTCAACTTTAGTACCTGTACTGGTTTCAGGGGCCCATTCGGGATCGGATTTCAGCAAATTCAAATAGCTTTCATCCGCTTTATCGGGTTCATCTGTATATAGATAGGTAAGACTTAAAAGTTCGTATGCCTCTACCCGTTGCTCCCTTGTGAATCCGCCGGTCAGACATTCTTCAATTATCACGGGAATGTCATACAACTTTCCTTCCTGAAACCAGGCTTTCGCCTGATCAAGATTTCCCGTACAGTCTTGTGTCCATCCATTCCTGCCGAAAAATAAAAAGATACACAGAAATGTGCATCTTAAAATCCGGCGGATTATCATTTTTTTATAAGGAATTTGTCTATTTCTCACCATCGCCAGATTCATACCCTAAACAAGTAATTGAATAATCTATGCCGTTCGGTACATATCTTTTCCATTCCTGGTCTGACATATTTCTGATAACATTTCCACATATCTTTTCAGCATAAAACTCAGATTTGGTAGGCCATATCTTTATAACGTTACTGTTTGTGGCAGATACAAGAAAATCTCCGTTGTTGCTGAAGCTTACATCCCAAACGTACGTATCGTGATCTTTCATTACGATCGGAAGTTCATCAAGTTTATCCATTACATACAATTGCACGCTGCCATCGTAGCTCCCGGTTGCAAGCATTTTACCATCACGGCTAAACTCTATATCGTTAATTCTTGCAGTATGTCCCCGTAATGTATTGACCTCCTTGCTTTGAGATAAATCCCAGATATGGGCAATTCCTTTTTCGTCTCCGAACGCAATGTATGTTCCATCCGGACTGATAGCAACAGCATGAATCCGATTTCCTCCATCTTCATACAAGACCCGCTCTTCAAGATTTTTCAAATCCAGGTAAACAAGCTGGCCTTGCATGTTACTGCTTCCACCAACAATAAAATTCTCATCCGGACTGAGGGTAAATGTTTTCAGTGGAGTTTGCAGGCGTTTGATCATCTTGCCTTTATTCGTTTTCAGATCATAATACCGGATGGTTCGATCGAACGAAAGACTATAAAATCCGGCAGAGTTGTTGGTAAATGCGATGTCGTAAACAAAGCCCTTGTGCCCTGTGATGTTTTTAATATGAGTATTTGAACTTAGATCAAATAACTGTATATCTGTAGAATCACTTCCAACAGCCATCCAATTCCCATCCGGGCTTATTTTCACTACCCGGTTAGGATGTGTGCGGTTTTCACTTAGCACCAACGTGTTATCGGGATTATTCGGATCCCATTTTCGAACGCTTCCATCACTTCCTGCACTGTAGAAAATAAACTGATCAGGAGCAAATGTAATGGACCTTACCGCATCATTGTGACCTTTAAATTCATTATAACCTTCTCCTTCAAAAGACGACATCGCTTCATACAATCCATCATAAATATATGGATCGTAAGGATTTCCATCGTATGTCATATTAAACATAAAAGCCTGCTGGGCAAGCAACCCTTGCAGATTTTTATCAGGTAAATTCGTTGATTTCACCGCCATCGACTGGGCAGCAGAGAGATGCAGCAAACGATCGATATCATTTTTCCTGGCTTCCGCAATGTTATATTGTGTAATTGCATCCTGTTTTGCTAACTTCTCTCCTTCAAGGGCTATTTTTGCTTCTTGTTCGCGTAATTCTGCCAACGCAAGCGCACTGGTAGCCTGCTGAGCCTGATAACGGGCATAAAACTGATTTGCCAGTGCTTTCTGAGATAAAACATTTGCACGAATCAGATTTCGGTTTGCAAGTTTTGTTTGTAGAATCGCAACATCTCTTCCTCGTTGAGCGGCAATTTTTGCAATTTCCTCGTTTTTTGAAGCAATTAATGCAACATCGGCTTTCTGATCTGCTTCTATTTTTTGAATGACCGCAAAAATGAAAAAGATTATAAGTACTACGGCAGCAATACCCATTAACAAAGCTACGGTTTTGGCTCTTTTCAGCAACCGCTGCTGCATCATTTCCTGATTTCGCTGCTCTGCTTCATAGGTAATGCGGCTTGTATCCAGAAATACAATTGCCCTTTCGAAAGCTTCATCGTATCTCTGAGCCCATATCCTGGTAGGATTATGCTTCTTCTGCCAGTTCAATGCAAGCTGAAGGTCAGGAGGCCGCCATAAACCCGTACGTCCAACCTGATACATGGCTGCCGCTTCAGACAACCTGCGGTACATCTGCGCCGATGCATATTCATCTTCTACCCAGCTTTTGAGTCTTGTCCAGATCCGTATCAGGCTTTCATGCGACAATTCTATTATTGAATCCGATTCCAGAACAATAGTTTCAGGTGGTAATAACAACGACCGTTCAGGGTTTCGGAAGTGCTCAATAACCTCTTTAACTTCTGCTTCATCGGCTCCTGCAATTTCTGCAATATTGTTAAGCTTTGTAGGCCTTCTTATACCTATGTTGTCGCTGCTTTTTTCGGTAATTGTCTTAAACAAAATTTCGCATATTTGCTTCTGTCTGTCACCCAGTTCATCATAGGCTTCATTGGCATGTTTTGAAAGCGCTTCCGAAATCTTACCTATTGCATTATAATGCCGGACATCAAGGGGTTCATCCTCTTCCCTGTTGTCAAGCCAATAGCTCCATGTACGCATAAGTGCATGCTGTAACACGGGAAGCTGATCCTGCTGTCCGCTTACGTCACTAAGTAATTTTTTTACAAGCCTCGGGGTTATACTTCCTCCACCAACCGCCACTGGTCCTTCCACTGCCATACGCGTTTGTTCACGGGTCATCAAGGGAACAAGGTAGTTACTTAGGTTAATCATCTCTGTGAGGCCCGGATATTTTGAACACTCTCCAATATACTCTGACCGCATGGTAAGTGCGAGATAAATAGGAACTTCCTCCTGCTTTATCGCCTCAAGCAGCATATCTATAAATAAGGTAGATTCGTTTATTCCTACCTGATCAGTTTCATCGCCTCTGAATCTAAAAAGCTCTTCAAACTGGTCAACCAATATAAGAAGATTCTCGCCACTTTCTTCTTTCAGATTTTTTGCAAGGTCAACCAATCCCTTCACTCCACTCCTTAATATGGAAGAGGTAACGGTGTGCCTGATCAAACGGTCCTCTTCCGGTAATTCGAGGTATTTGGCATTTGACTGTAAAATAGATTCAGCAAGATTATCAAGCGGTGCCAGGCCAGGACGTGTTACCACCACATTCCAGTTTGGGCCTGCATGAGTCATGAATCCACCGTACAACACGGGTATAAGCCCACAGTACATAAGCGAAGATTTGCCACTTCCGGAAAATCCCATGACCGCCACGAACCGGTTCTGGGACAACTTCATCAGTACCTCGTCAACCTGTCCGTCACGACCAAAAAATAAGTGGCATTCATCGATACCAAAAGGTCTTAATCCAGGAAACGGATTTTTGTGGATTCCAACACCTCTTACTTCCGATTCCAGAAGTTCGATTTCTCTCTCACCAGTATGTACGTCATAATTCAGCATGCTAGGTGCTTATAAAAATATGCATTTTTATCTCAGAGATCACATTCAGGGCTTAATTATATAATTAAACTTAAAAAAATCCAAGAAAATGATCGTTGAAAATCCAATTCAGTTACAATTAATATTCTCATTTGAGCTTTTTTGCAGTTATATTATGAAAAAAGCCACAAAAGTCAATCATGTATTATTCATCAGGCCACCTTTAGCTGTTCGATTACAAGGCGTGCAAACTCAATATTATCTGATAACAGGCTGTAAAATCTGTCTTTATCAATCTTCCACAAAACACTATCTTCTTGGCCAGCAAACGTATTTGTACCAAAAAAAGCACCTGAATCGATAGTGTCACCTTCATCATATAATTCACCTATGAAATCACTCTCTTCAAATGTCGATACTATTTCTCCCCCTCTGAAATAGTTTATTTTACCTTTGTAAAGTGTATAGAAACTTTGTCCGTTCTGTCCTGAAATTAAAAAAGTATCATCCTTATTAATTTTCACTTCTTCCATATCGTCTATCAGCATGCTCAAAGTTAAACCTGATACATTGCCAAACATATTCATTTTCTTTAAGAATAAAATTTTGATATAACGTAAAGACCTATACCACTGATTTGCCCCATCTTTCCTGGGTAAAATTACAAGATCCAGTTCCTTTCGTGTAATTTCATCTAATCTCTGTGTATGTTCATGGTAATTATCAGGGTTTATTTCATGCAAGGCCCAGGCAGCTATTTCCCGTATGATTTTATCAGGGTTAAATAAATTAGCGATAAGGTCATATATAAATTCCTGAATACGGGATTTCCCTATCACATAAATTGCACAAGCTTTTGACCATCTGTTCGTTTGTGTGAAATCCCTGTTAATCAATAATTTTAAAACATCTTTTGAACTAAGTTGAGCTCTGGGGTAAAATATTTCCAATTTTTTTATTTTTTCGCTATCTGAAATATCATCAAGAATGGGGATTACCTTTTGCTTAAGTTCTTCAGAAAGAAAAACATCCAGCAATTCGATTGCATAGGTTATACCCTCACTTGTCTTACTCTCTATATTTTCTTTCACAAGATTGATAGACCTCGAGTCATATAGCATTGAAAGAAGCATATAAATATGATCAATATCATGCATATTTTCTTCGTGTATAGCTTCTTTCAGTATTTTCCCTTCGACCGTGTTTGGTACTTCATGATATGCGGCAATGTTCCAGGTGATATCTTCCACATCCTCTTCAATTGCATATTTTATTCGGGTTATCTGATTTAGATCGGCACTGAATCCACATTCGCCTAATGCCTTTAAAACCATTGACGCAAGAACCTTATCAGGATAATCTATTTTATTCCAAAGCAATTGTCTTGCTTTGGATCCTCCGATTTTACCAATCACCTGAATGACTTTTAACATTATCTGGTAATCTTGTCCTGTTTTGTAAAAAGCTGCATCAAGTGCTTCAAATGAATTCTGTCCAATAATTAAAATCGCATTGGTGGCGAGGCTGCTGTACCTTGGGTGCGACAAATTAGTGATAAGTGCATTGAGTACCTCATGGTTATATCTTTTTTCTGCAGAATTGAATGCAGCAATACGTACTTTTGGCTCAATATCTTTCAATAATTCAATAAGATACGAAAGTACATCGGGGTCTTTGCTGTTTCCGATCAATTCAGCTGCATACTGACGGTCATCATTTTTTGTGGATCTGCTAAGCCTTGCGATTCTCCTGTTAGAAATATCGCCCGTTTTGAAAAGTGCAATAAGTTCTTCCCTCTTTACCAGCTGCTTCCCTATTGAATCTTTCGCAGATTTTACACATATCACATATTGATCAGAAACACTCACACCTCTTATTTCATTCATTTTAAGTTGCGCATACTCTCGCACATCTTCATTTGGATTTTGCATCATCAGGTTAATTCCAGATCCTGCTTCAGCAGGATTTAGTTTTTCCATCAACCGGTACGAAAATATGGCTTTATCTGGTCTGGATTTGTCAAGACCATTTTCCAGTTTACTAAATATTTCATTCGCCAATGAATCGTACGTGTCGGCCTTTCCGGATTCTTTACTTTCGAGTTTAATCTTGATCTTATTGCGATATTCATTATATAGTTTACCAGTTACATACATCCATGTTACAATTACCAGAGCAAGTATGTAGTAATAGCTTATCAGATTAAATATTGCAAATAGTCCTACTCCTAATATCAACCCGCCGGCAAGCATTTTAGTAAATTCGTTTACTACACCTTCAACCTTTGTCTGGATATCAAACCTGACTGTATGATCTAACGGCATAAAAAAAAGCTTGTAAGCAGGATTTTCCATTGAATCTCTGAGAAAAGTTATAAAAAGTTTACTCAGGGCAACTGAAAGGAAAAATATATAGAAATTACTTCCTGCCGGATCGATACCAGTGAGTGTACCAATTATAATTGTTCCGACTACAAATAATGATAATACAACCGGAAGTATCAGAAGCGACGTTTTAAGACCATAAACAGCAATGATCCTGTCATTAAAAAAAGTTTGGAAAATGAAACTAAAGATCAAAATGGAACCATTGAACCATACGATAAATCGAAGTAATTGCTCGGGTTGGTCTGAATACTGGCTGTTTAATACGGTCAGGTATGTACGCTCAACAATCAGATACGCAGTAACGGAAAGCGCTAAAAATAAGGAAAGCAGAACTACATATTTATCTTTAATGAGTGATCTGAATCGTGTACTTTCTTGTTGGATATCCCTTATCTTAACGACTTCCATGTCAAATTTCCGGATTATGAGTATCAGAAAGAATAGCGAACCCAGCACGCTAAATGCACTTACAATAAGATATACTTCAATATTTTTAATTGATTCTGACATCAGACCCATAATGAAGAAAGCAATGATTGCTGCTAATACCTGGCCAGTATCAATTCCTCCAATAATCCTTTTTGATTCTCGCAAATCAAACATCCTCCCAAATACACCCCAGAACCCAAGCAGGAAAACTGCGATAACGGGTCCGTTCATAGCGAAGATGGCAAATACTGTTAAATTATAGTATTGCCGGTTCTGTTCTGGATCAATGCTGCTAAGCAAAATATAAAACGAGCATGTAATCAGAAATATACTAATGAGATTAAAAATTGTAAGCTTGCTATAGGAGATCCTATTTTGAAGAAATACAAACACGCCGGTAGTGAAAACCCCCAATACACCAGCAGCAAATATTCCCTGGTTGATATAATTATCACCAAGTATATTCAGAAAAAGCGTTTCAGCAGTACCTACATAAGTGGCAAAAAAAATGCCCATAAAAAACCCGTGGCCAAGCATTAGCGCAACGCGGCCCTTTTCTTTCTCCCTTACGTTCAGCGCTTTATAAACTAATGATAGCATTACGAATTTGTTTTTTTTATCTAAATATTAAGCAAAATAATGGTTTTAAAGGACAATGTAAACTTATTCATCTTTGGATTGATCAGTTAAAATATAGGTATAAGTTTTCCCTATAGGTTCTCCTTTAGGTTTATAACTTACAGTAACCGTGTCATTGGAGGTGAAATAATTCCTTGTTACAAAGGATTTCTCTTCATCTTCATCAACTATCAACTGTGTTTCATCTTTGATAAAATTTGATGATCTGAAATAAACCGCACAAAATAACCCTGAAAGAAATCCCAATAAGTGTGATTCCCAACTCACTTCAGGGTTTCCCGGAGCAATCCCGTAAATCATATTTCCTCCATACAAAATCATCATTATAAATGATACAGCAAGCGATCTGACATCTTTTCTGAAAAATCCACTAAACATCAGAAAAGAAATTAATCCATACACCACTCCGCTTGCTCCTATATGAAATGCGTCTCTGGCGGCAATCCATACCCAAAATCCTGTCATAAAATAAATAAGAAAAAATACTGGAACAGCAATCAGTCGGTAAAAATAGAATAAACCCGTTATCAGGATAAAAATAGGTATTGTATTGGATATCAGGTGAAAAATATCGCCATGAACAAGTGGGCTGGTTAATATACCCAGCGAACCCTCAAGCGTTCTTGGAAAAATCCCAAGAAAAGTAAATTCTCCTGTTGCTGCTTCCATCAACTTTATTCCCCAGAGTATGGAAATAAAAATAACTGAAAACCGGATACCGGTTTTTAAGTTTTTGATATCATATTTTGTTTGATTCAACCTTATGCAACTTTATGGATGCTAACTGTTAAGATAAGGAAATTAAATAAATCTTATTGTATGGAAATTTTAATTTTTCTTGACCGCAGTTCTACAATGATTAACCTGTTTTTAGAAATGATTTTTTAAATTGGTGTGGAGGTATATTATATAGTTCATCCATAGCTTCAAATGCAGCTGTTCTTTCAAATACGATTATTTAATCTGGGTGAATATATACTGGTATCCTACCTGTAATAATTGCCACAGGATGTTGGATTACCTGTTAAATATTCGAATAAATGGTGTTAAATCCCATGGCGATTCCACTTCATCTTATAGAAATGTGGCGGAAGCGTTGAATCTATGGAGCGTATACGACCAGTCCTGTACTCTTTTTCCCGGGGATAGCCTCGGGAAATTAAATCGCATCTTCTCGTCCGCCGACTGCTTGTCGCCTTGAGATTTACGGCTTCCATCATGCGTCTACGCCGAAGTCAACTACGATGTTGGAGCAACATTTTTTCCGTAGGCGGAGCGGTGACACAAAGGGAATGTAAAGATGGATTAAAATACTGACATTTTGTCATAACATTGTCAATATTGATTAAATTTGCATTTCGAAATTATAGAAATAAAATTAGGCGTGAATGGGAGAATTAATATCTGATATTGATTTCATAGACAGAAGTGCAATGGAAGCAAGTGAAACAATACCTATTTCTGTTGAAGAAAATACGGGTAAAACCAAAAAATTATATATAGAAAGTTATGGTTGCCAGATGAATTTTTCTGATAGCGAGATTGTAACCTCAATTCTAAAAAAAGAAGGATTTGATACAACCTCTAATATCGAAAATGCAGACGTAATATTTATTAATACATGCTCTATCAGGGAAAAAGCAGAACAAAGAGTAAGGAAACGATTACAATACTTCAAGGTACTTAAAATTAAAAAGCCGGATCTCACTGTGGGCGTTCTGGGCTGCATGGCAGAAAGATTGAAAACGAAACTGCTGGAGGAGGAGGAAATTGTGGATATTGTTGCAGGACCTGATGCCTACAGGGATTTGCCAAACCTTATTAATCAAGCCGATGATGGACTGAAAGCGGTTAACACGTTTCTTTCACGGGAAGAAACTTACGCAGACATAAATCCTATAAGACTGAACTCCAATGGAGTTACGGCATTTATCTCGATAATGAGGGGTTGTGATAATATGTGTTCTTTTTGTGTAGTACCTTATACCCGAGGGCGTGAACGAAGCAGGGATCCCAGCAGCATCATTTACGAAGCTAAACGAATTTTTGACCAGGGTTATCGGGAAGTAACTTTACTAGGTCAGAATGTAGATTCCTACAACTGGGATCCGCAAGGAGGAAAGCACGAAACTTCTTCGATTGACAAACGGACAGGTAAAGCGCATATTAAATTCGCACAATTACTTGAAATGGTTGCAAAGATTGATCCGGAACTGAGGGTACGGTTTTCAACCTCACACCCAAAAGACATTACCGATGATGTGCTTTTTACGATAAATAAATATGAGAATATTTGCAAGCACATTCATTTGCCAGTTCAAAGTGGAAGTTCCCGTATTCTTGGATTGATGAAACGGACATATGATCGCGAATGGTACTTGAAAAAAGTTAGACGTATTCGGGAAATACTTGGCAACGATTGTGGTATATCATCCGATATGATTGCCGGCTTTTGCTCCGAAACCGATGGAGAGCATAAAGAAACATTATCCCTTATGGATTATGTAAAATATGATTTTTCCTATATGTTCGTCTACTCTGAAAGGCCGGGCACGCTGGCAGCTAAAAAATTTGCTGACGACATTCCGGAGCAGGTAAAGAAAAAACGGTTACAGGAAATTATTGAAAAACAGCAGGCATTGTCGCTGGAAAGAAATTATAGAGATGTCAATAAAGTACACCGTGTATTAATCGAGGGGTATTCAAAGAGGTCGAATGATCATCTGCAAGGTAGAAATTCTGCCAACAAAGTGATTGTATTCCCCAAAAAGAATTACAAAAAAGGTATGTATGTCAGCGTGTTGGTTGAATCCTGTACAGCTGCTACACTTATTGGTATAACAGTAACATAAATAAAGATAATTTGAACGAAGCGGAAATACAGAGTATCAAACAACGATTCGGTATTATTGGCCATTCTCCAAAACTCAATCATGCCATTGAAGTAGCTGCACAGGTTGCACCTACCGATATGACGGTATTGATAACCGGAGACAGTGGTGTCGGTAAAGAGTCTTTCTCAAAGATCATACACCAGCTCAGTCGCCGCAAACATGGCCAGTTTATTGCCATCAACTGCGGGGCAATTCCGGAAGGGACAATCGATTCAGAACTGTTCGGCCACGAAAAAGGATCGTTTACAGGGGCATATGAAGCCCGGAAAGGATATTTTGAAGTAACAGACAAGGGCAGTATTTTCCTGGATGAAATAGGCGAAATGCCTTTAGGCACTCAGGCAAGATTGCTACGCGTACTTGAATATGGAGAATACATCCGTGTCGGATCTTCCAAAGTTCAGAAATGTGACGTGCGTGTAATTGCTGCCACTAACAAGGATCTTCTTGATGCTGTTGAACGGGGAAAATTTCGTGAAGATTTGTTTTACCGTCTGAATACGGTACCAATTTTTGTTCCACCGCTGCGCGATCGTGAGAATGACATCAATCTCCTGTTTAGAAAATTCTCTTCTGATTTCAGTGAAAAATATAACACCAAGCCCTTGTCCTTAACAACGGAAGCTCAGGAAATACTAATCAGATATCCTTTTCCGGGTAATATTCGTCAACTGAAAAACATCACCGAACAAATTTCTGTATTAGAAATGAAGCGCCTGGTGACTGCTGAAACGCTAAGCAGTTATTTACCGCCGATAAGTACTGTACCAGCTGTCATTGACAAATACGATGATTTGAATGCAGCCCCATCGGAACGGGATATTTTGTATAAGGTGCTTTTTGACCTAAGAAAAGACGTTAACGACATGAAAATGTATATCACAGATATGCAAAAAAATAGTAATTACAATCAGGAAGCCGATGATAAATTTCCAGGCCACTTTGAAACGGCTGCCGAACCTGAATCTGAAAGCGGTACAAAACAAGACAAACCAGTACTTATCGATATTCCTGTAAAAGATGGACCCACTTTTGAAATTAATCCTGTAAATGATAAAAATATTGATGTTCAGGACATTATGCATATTGCCGAGGCAGATGATTCACTTTCTCTTGAAAAGAAAGAAAAAGAGCTAATTATCAAAGCATTGTATAAAAACAATAATAAAAGGAAATATGCGGCACAGGATTTGGGGATATCCGAAAGAACGTTGTATCGAAAAATAAAGCAATACGAAATCGATGATTAAGATAGCTAATATAAAAAAGCTTCTGTTGATTCTTTTTACAACATTCTTATTGTCAGGATGTGGTGTTTATTCCATGACCGGCACTTCTATAAGCGCTGAAACCATGTCGATCCGGAATTTTTATAATGATGCCAGCAACGGCCCCTCAAATATGGCGCAAACTTTTTCAGATCAGCTCAGAGATTATTTTCAGCAAAATACCAATCTGACACTCTTGCGAGATAACGGCGAGCTCCAGATGGAGGGAATAATAGTGAGTTATCGTCTTTCGCCGATTGCACCAACCGCTTCATCCGACCCTTCTAGAGGAGATGCAGCTGCACTCACAAGGCTTACTATATCTATTAAAGTGTCTTATGTAAATATACAGGATTCTGAATTTGACTTTGACCAGACATTTTCTTTTTATGCCGATTATGATAATGATCTGGATTTTACAACCATCGAAAACAGCCTCATTGATCAGATATTTGAACAAATAATACTTGATATATTCAACGCCTCTGTTGCCAATTGGTAATTTTTGTAATAGTTTTAGATTCTTTGTCCAAAAAATCCGGGAGTGAATAAACAAAAATTTCTCCATATACTGCACGATTACAAATCTGTAAAGGAAACAGATTTGTCTAAGATCAATGAACTCAGAAAATCGTATCCGTACAGCCAGGTTGTGCATATTATTTCCGCCATTGCCACACATAAACTAAAAACCGACGATGCAAGCCAGCATCTTACCATGGCCGCCGTTTATTCAACTGACCGGTCGGTGCTTAAAGAAGTTGTGCTTTCGTCTACGGTGGACGAATATGCTGCAGCTGCTAAAAAATCTACTCCTGAAACTAAAGTAAAAAAGAAAACGGTTGAATCTATATTACCTGATAAATCCATCTCAGGCAAAAAAGAAGATGCAATTTCAGGTGATGTTCAGCCTGATGTGGCTGAGAAAAAAGTTATCATCGACCAACCTTCTGGCCATCCGGGTACGTTAAGTAAAATAGAAGCGAAAAAACTAAGGGAAGAAGTAATGATGAATCTTGAAAAGTTACTTGAAATCAAGCATCGTTTTCTTGAAGACTATCCAATGATTCCGGTTAAAAAAAAAGTAAAAAAAAATAGCAAGTCTGGCAAAGAAAGAAAAAAACCTCTATTTGAAGTTACAAAATCACATACGACCCACACACAAAAGAAATCAGCTACCCTTCAAAAAAAATCTGAAATTTCGGTAAGCGCAGGCAAAAAGAAAACTGAAGATAGGCGATCAAAAAAAAATGAACAGCAGGAAATAATCGAAAAATTCCTAAAGGCCAGCCCGAAAATAAAACGTAACACTGGAAAAGTGAAAAAGAAAGACCTGGACGACCTTTCTGCACAAAGCGTGGAGTTCGGCGACAACCTTGTATCAGAAAATCTTGCCCGTGTAATGATCAAACAAGGGAATAAAAGTAAAGCCATCGATATTTACAAGAAATTAATTTGGAAATTTCCACAGAAAAAAGCTTACTTTGCATCCCAAATCGACAGTTTAAAGGAAAAATAGGATGACTTTATTTATAATAGGCCTTATTATACTGGTTTCATTTTTACTCGTTCTGGTTATACTCGCGCAAAATCCCAAGGGTGGGCTTTCGAGCCAGTTCGGTGGTTCAGGTACCAGCAATATCATTGGCGTAAAGAAAACAACCGACTTACTTGAAAATATTACCTGGTCTCTGGCTATCGGGTTGTTTATTTTATCGCTTTCGATAAATTTCATGACTGAAAGCACCACTCAGGGCTATACGAGCCCTAACATCGAAAGAGCGCAGGAGCAATTGGTGTTGCCTTCAATCGATACAGATATCGGTGAAGCCGATGAAGATGCAGCTACTTCAGAGGAACCACAGGATGTTGATGATTTGATTGAAGACCAGAAATAGCCTTACTCGAAAAGCCTTAAACCTGATTGGTAGTTACGATATACCTTACGAGATATCGCTTTGCTACTGGAAGAAACGTTTCGATAAAAGGGAAAGATCCTTTTGAAGTGATGAAATAAGTTGCCGGATTAGGAAGGCTGCTAAATCGTTTTACAAGCGACATTTTTTCATATTCGAGATTTCTGAACCTGCTATACATCTTGCTTTCAATAAACTGCGTCTGAATTCCTCTGAATTTTTCCGACGCATTTTCAAAAAAAGTCAATGTATATCTATATATCCTGAGATCTTTTTTTGGAGACTGGTGTATAAACATATAGCCTTCATTTACATATAACGGACTTAATCCGACAGGAGTTATCTCTACATTACTTTCAACGAATTCATAAATTTCAGTCCCTTCGGAGAGCACTTTTTTTATTTTAGGAATGGCAAAATTCATTATTTCTTCCAACTCCCGCATTACGTCATCATCGTACACTAGTTTTTGATAACTCAGACGTAATTTTTTGAGGTCTATACTTTTAAGCATGGTGGGAAAGCTCTCATGCCACAATCGTTTGTTATGCCGTAAAGAGATCAGATTATTGTAATGAAAAATTAGATCACTCAGAAACGGATATAGCTTATTCTCTGAGAAATACTGCTTTGCCTCCTTGAGGTATGCCAGTAACTGATACTGTTTGTATTCGTAATCGATAATACCCTGTGTAAGCCAGTTCGGTTTTAATTGTTTCACTTTCATTATCAAATAATAGAGAATATTTCCGTTAAAATCAATCAGGTAATAAATACAATGGGATAAATATGCAAAAATGTCATACTTATCTAAAAAATACTGACAACACTGATTCAAAAACGGTAATTATGACTTGATTATTACAAAAATCCTCTGGTTTTCTTATTTGGCACACTTCATGCTGTTTGCTTGTGAAATATGTGTTTTTTGTAAACCTAAACGTTAAATAAATATGTCAAAATTAAAAATTAAACCGCTTGCTGACCGGGTAATTGTACTGGCTGGTGAAGCAGAAGAAACAACTGCATCAGGTATTATCATTCCTGATACTGCAAAAGAAAAGCCACAAAAAGGAACTGTAGTTGCAGTAGGCACAGGGAAAAAAGATGAACCTTTAACTGTTAAAGAAGGCGATACTGTACTGTACGGCAAGTACGCAGGTACCGAGATTGCCATCGATGGAAACGATTACCTTATCATGCGCGAATCTGATATTTTCGCAGTTGTTTAACCACTTGTAATATTTAAAATAATAACATAAACTAATTCGAATATGTCTAAAGAAATTCAATTTAATACGAATGCCAGAGAACATCTTAAAAAAGGTGTGGACAAATTGGCAGAAGCTGTGAAAGTAACGCTCGGACCTAAAGGACGCAACGTACTTCTCGATAAGAAATTCGGTGCTCCAACGGTCACTAAAGATGGGGTAACAGTGGCTAAAGAAATAGAACTTAAAGACCCCATCGAAAATATGGGTGCTCAGCTTGTAAAAGAAGTTGCATCAAAAACTGCCGATGATGCAGGCGACGGTACCACTACCGCAACCGTAATCGCCCAGGCAATTTTTAATCATGGTATTAAAAATGTAGCTGCAGGCGCCAACCCAATGGACCTGAAAAGAGGTGTTGAAAAAGCAGTATCGGCAGTGGTTGAGGATTTACATGCACAGTCAAACGCAATAACCACTTCAGAGGAAATTACCCAGGTAGCTTCTGTATCGGCAAACAACGATAAAGAAATAGGAGCTATGATCTCCGATGCAATGGAAAAGGTAGGAAAAGATGGTGTAATTACTGTAGAAGAAGCAAAAGGAACAGAAACCGAAGTGAAAACGGTAGAAGGTATGCAGTTCGATCGTGGATACCTGTCTCCATACTTTGTAACCAACACAGAGAAAATGGAAGTAGAACTTGAGGAGCCGTACATTCTGATACATGATAAGAAGATCTCAAATATGAAAGATTTGCTTCCGGTCCTCGAATTAGTGTCTCAAACAGGCAAACCATTGCTTATCATATCGGAAGATGTGGATGGTGAAGCGCTTGCGACACTTGTTGTAAATAAAATAAGAGGTGCTCTTAAAGTAGCCGCTGTAAAAGCTCCCGGTTTTGGCGACAGAAGAAAAGCCATGCTCGAGGACATTGCCATACTTACAGGAGGTACTGTGGTGTCTGAAGAAAGGGGCTACAAACTCGAAAATGCCACCATGGAATATCTTGGCTCTGCTGATAAAATCATAATTGACAAGGATAATACAACCATTGTAAGTGGCGGCGGCAAGAAAAAGGATATCGAAATGAGGGTTAAGCAGCTCAAAGCTCAGGTTGAAACCACCACTTCGGATTACGATAAAGAAAAACTTCAGGAAAGACTTGCTAAACTTTCTGGCGGTGTGGCTATTCTGTATATCGGAGCGGCTACTGAAATTGAAATGAAAGAAAAGAAAGACCGCGTAGATGATGCACTAAATGCTACAAGAGCTGCCATTGAAGAAGGCGTTGTTGCCGGAGGTGGTGTAGCACTGATCAGGGCTACTGAAAAGCTCAATAAAATAAAAACTGAAAACGAAGATCAGGAAACCGGAGTGAACATCGTGCGTATGGCACTCGAAGCACCGTTAAGAACGATTGTTGAAAATGCAGGAATGGAAGGTTCTGTGGTTGCTCAGAAAGTGAGAGAAGGTAAAGGTGATTTCGGCTTTAATGCCAACACAAACAAATATGAGAAAATGATTGCTGCAGGTGTCATCGATCCGACAAAAGTTGTTCGCCTTGCACTCCAAAATGCAGCTTCTATTGCTGGTTTGCTCTTAACTACCGAAGCGGTAGTGGCAGATGAACCGGAAGAAGATAAGATGCCTCCTATGCCTCCCGGTGGTGGCGGGATGCCAGGTATGATGTAATATATCCGAAACTTCGGATACGAAACGAAAAAAGGGCTGAAATTCAGCCCTTTTTTTATTTTGTGATTAGTTCCATGTTGGTAAAATTCGGTTAACAGAATTATTGCATTTCCTGAACGTTTACAGGAATACCTGAAATTTCCCCAAAGTCTTCACCAGTTTCCTTTATCTCCTCATCCCCTTTTTCGTAATACCACTCCACTGAAACTGTATGGTTTTTATTGACACAAGCTTCCAGCTTTTTCACAATTTCAAGCATACATTTTAATGAACTTGAATTGATATAGTCAATTTTGATCACCAACCTGGTGTTTTTCAGTGGAACCTTTATATATTCATCGACCCATAAAAAAAGTGAATCATAAAACGTAAAAGCCTGATCCGGCAATGACCTGCCCAATATCTTAAATTCCCCTGTCAGATGATCGAACGATATTTCTGGAGTTTCACTTGTGGCTTTTTTACTGAACTTCTTCATTTTCTCAACCTCTGATATTCATAACAAATAAACAAAAAGACTGCCATATAGTTCACACCCTGCGCCCTCTCAATTAAATTATTTATATACAAGCACAAAAAAGGTGAAACTGAATACAATCGGGATCACCTTAATTTTATGTATCATTAGCTAAACTAGCTAAACCGGAATATCAAATTTTAATATCTTCGGCGCCGTGGGCTAATTTCTTCAATTTCCCAAGGAAGATTAATAACAAGAGTCCAAAAGCTCCAGTAAATACGAATATCATCACAAAAGTCCTGAATTCATTATTATCCTGAACTTCAAACACCTCAATTCTTCCCCTATACTCTGAATAATCAACTTTTGCTTTACCGTCTCTTACATCGGCCACCTTAGCCTGATTATAAGCAAACCTAAAGATAACGGTGTACTCTTCCCTGTCAGGATCATCGGTAAGGTAGGTTTTCATCACAGCGTCATGTTCTTCAGATAAAGTAAAGTCTGATATGATATTTCTGCCATTTTGAGTAATAACAATTTCTCCGTTTTCCACGCGGCCACTGGCCACTATCTCAAAATCATAGGCCTTCGAAAACAATGTATCATTTTCTATCATTTGCCCCAGGTTAAACGCATCCGCAATTTCAACGATAACTGGCTCAGCCTGAGTAGCTTCACCAATGTTTCCTGCAACTTTATTACCCAATCCGGTAGCAGCAAAATAAACACCCATCATAATAGACACGTACTTTACCGGTGCAACTTTGGTGATGAATGAAAGCGCCACAGGAGAGGCAGACAGCTCGCCGATGGTATGGAAAAGATAAGCAAGAATAAGCAAAATCAGAGCTGCCTTGTCACCATATTCATGAATCTGGCGCGAAGCCTCGGCCATGAAAAGGAAGCCAATACCCATAATAATGGTACCGACAGCCATCTTTAGTATTGAAGAGTTTTCTTTACCAGCATTAGCCCAATAAATCCAGAAACCTCCAACGATGGTTCCGAAAATCATAATAAACATCGGATTTACCGATTGGAAAATAGACGCCGGAATCTCAAATGGACTAGAGAATACATTAAAATAAAATCGTAGCAATACATACACAAGGGCAAGTACTCCCGAAATTACAAAGAACAACGAGGCAGTATCTTTCTTTTTGATCTTATCCAGAATACCCTTTACAAGTAAGATGAGAATAAATATTATAAAGAAAATATCGATACTGAGTAGCGACACTACACGATCAATTTTATCACGGGCATAAATATTCATCAACCCACCTGCTTGCTCAAAAGCCCCCCAAAACACAATCACGATAAGGAATGATAATATCAAAACAATAAATCGATCCTTTTCAACTGAATCGATGTCCTTATAAATCATCATCAGGAATCCAAGTACTAATGACAGGAATACGGCCAGGCCCGAATAAGCAAATTTTTCAAATCCGGATGCGTAGGTCATTGAAATATATATGCTGGCTATGGCCAGTATTACCGTAATAAAAAGGTGAACCGGGCTTTTGGTTAATTTAGTTAACAATTCACCTAATGATGAGTCACCATGGCTATTGCTTTTCTCATGTTTGTCATCTTTAGAAGGAGGCTCTCCAATTCCAATCAGATATTTCCGACTTCCCCACACAAAAGTTATCTGACCAAGCAACATTCCAAACCCAGCCAAACCGAAGCCATAATGCCAGCCAATGGTTTCGCCTACCGCACCTACCACAACTGAAGCCAGAAATGCGCCAATATTGATACCAATATAAAACAGGGTAAATCCCTGATCGCGTCTAGGATCACCCTGGGGATAAAGTGCGCCAACTAGTGTAGATATGTTTGGTTTAAGCGCTCCAACGCCAATTATAATTAATATTAATCCGGCATAAAAGGCCCAAAGAGTATCAATAGCCAAAATTCCGTGCCCGGCTACTAACACCATACCTCCTATAAAGACCGCTTTCTTTTGGCCGATGAATTTATCAGCTAAAATTCCACCTGGTATAGACATCACATAAACCAACATCGTATACCAGCCATAAAGTGCCAATGCCTTTGCAACAGGCCAGCCAAGTCCGGCATGTGTGCCGGTGGCAGTAGCAGAACTAACCATATACAGGGTTAAAATAGCACGCATTCCATAGTATGAAAAGCGCTCCCACATTTCTGCAAAAAATAATACAAAGAGGCCTGCAGGTTGGCCAAATATGGTTTTCTGTTGAAGATCGTTACTCATATTATGATTAAATGCTTTTCAGATTAATTAAATTTTTAAAGCAAATAAACGGCCTAATCTAATGGCATTGATTCATAATACCTAATGTGAAGCGTGCAATAGCCTTTGCTGATTGACATCATTTATATCCATTCCTGATATTTATTATCTTTACGCAAAAACAGGTTTTTATTATTAATCCAAAAAATAACAAATGTTAGGATCTGACCCTAATACCCGTACGAATTCATTAAACTATCTTGGATTAGACCGTTCTACAGCACATTGGAACCTTTCTCCGGATGAGCTTGAAGAATTTGCCATACAAAATGATATGGCAATACGCACAAGTTCAGGAGCAATTACCGTTGACACTGGTGCATTTAAAGGTCGCGCCCCGAAAGACAGATTTATTGTAAAAGATGAAATAACGATGGATGCTGTTTGGTGGGGAAATATTAATTATCCGTTTGATCCGGAAAAATTCGATAAACTTTATGATAAAGTAATAGATTACCTGAATGACAAGGAAATTTACGTCAGAGATGCTATTGCATGTGCCGACAAAAGATACAGTATAAATATCCGAGCGGTTACGGAATTGCCCTGGTCTAACCAGTTTATTTTTAATATGTTTATACGCCCTGAAAAGGAGGAATTAAGCACTTTTACCCCTGAATGGCACATCGTAGCTGCCCCAAATTTCAGAGCAAATTCTAAAGAAGACGGAACACGGCAACATAATTTCGCTATTCTGAATTTTACCAGAAAAATTGCACTCATCGGGGGCACAGGTTATACTGGCGAAATGAAAAAAGGTATTTTCTCAGCCCTTAATTTTATTCTTCCTCACCAGAAAAATGTATTATCCATGCACTGCTCTGCCAATGTTGGCATTAATAACGACACCGCATTGTTTTTTGGTTTGTCAGGAACTGGGAAAACCACCTTATCTGCTGATCCAAATCGCAAACTGATCGGCGACGATGAACATGGCTGGTCTGACGATTCTATATTTAACTTTGAAGGTGGGTGCTATGCCAAATGCATAAACCTTTCGGAAGAAAATGAACCGGACATTTATCGTGCAATAAAAAAAGGAGCGATTCTGGAAAATGTTGAGTTTTATCCTGGCACAAATGAAGTTGATTATAGCAATGCATCGAAAACTGAAAACACGCGAGCAAGTTATCCGGTTTATCACATCGACAACATAACTGAACCTTCCATAGGCCCGGAACCTGATAACATCTTTTTCCTTACCTGTGATGCATTTGGAGTGTTACCTCCAATATCAAAACTCACACCTGAGCAGGCGGCATTCCAGTTTATATCAGGATATACAGCAAAAGTGGCAGGAACTGAAGAAGGTATTGTGGAGCCGGTTACCGTATTCAGCGCTTGCTTTGGTGCGCCGTTTATGCTCCTGCACCCCACTGTATATGGCGATATGCTTAACAAAAAAATTCAAAAATCAGGAGCAAACGTATGGCTTGTAAATACGGGCTGGTCTGGTGGAGAATATGGAGTAGGAGAAAGAATGAGCCTTAAAATTACCAGAGCATTAATTACTGCAGCGTTGGAAGGACATCTTGCTAACGTTTCCTATGAAACACATGATATTTTCAGATTGCGGATGCCAAAAGAATGTCCGGGTGTGCCGTCCGATGTATTGGACCCTAAAAATACCTGGGACGACAAGGAAGATTATGACCTGAAAGCCAATCTTCTTGCCAAAAAGTTTATAGACAATTTTGAAAAATTCAAAGACGGCGCCAGTGAAGCCGTTCTGGCTGCCAGACCGGTAACGAAAGAATAATAATTCAATTAAATTTTATTCAAAAGGCCTGATACAAAGGCCTTTTTTTATTTCCTGTTAATAATTATATATTCACACTAGATTTTAACTTGTTCGGCATGACTGGTAAAATTAGTGTAATAATCACAGTTTTTATTTTGCTGTTGGTTACGGTTACAGTTTCAGGTTTTATCAGTCAGAAAACTGAAAGGCAGGACACACTTTTACAGACAAATGAAATACCTGGAATACATTCTGATAGTCTCATCGGAATAGTAAACGAGAATTTCACAACGAATACCGGTCAGATCAAAGGACTGGGCAATGTGATTCCAGAACATTATGATTCCAAAAACAATTTATTTATAACCATACTCAGGGGAACATTCGGGCTGTTAATGTTGGTATTGATTTGCTATCTCTTCAGTACTAACCGGAGAAATATCAACTGGAAAGTAGTTGTGATAGGATTGTCAATACAGCTTTTTCTCGCTATCGGCATTCTCAAAGTGCCTTTTATCCGTAGCATTTTTGAATTTGTGGGGAAGATTTTTATACGTATTCTCGATTTTTCACGTACAGGTTCGGAATTTCTGTTTGGGGAACTTCTGGATGTAGATACGTACGGATTTATATTTGCATTCCAGGTACTTCCTACAATCATCTTTTTTTCGGCCCTTACCAGTCTGCTATTTTATATGGGTATCATTCAGAAGGTGGTACACGTACTTGCGTGGATGATGAGCCAAACACTCAAACTTTCGGGGGCAGAAAGCCTTTCGGTAGCAGCTAATATTTTTCTCGGTCAAACCGAGTCTCCTCTGATGATTAAAGAATATATTCCGAATATGAGCAAGTCAGAGGTGCTCCTGGTAATGATCGGCGGTATGGCAACACTGGCAGGAGGCGTACTTGCCGCTTATATAAGCTTTTTAGGTGGAGATGACCCCCAGCAAAGGCTGCTTTTTGCCAAACACCTTTTAGCTGCATCCATAATGGCAGCTCCGGGCGCCGTAGTAGCCAGCAAAATTCTTTATCCGCAAACTGAAACGGTGGATACGAATATTGAGATCACAAAAGACAAAGTGGGTAGTAATGTGCTGGATGCCATTTCGAGAGGTACTACGCAAGGCCTTGCCCTTGCTGTTAACGTTGCTGCCATGCTACTTGTTTTCCTCGCATTTATTGCAATGACCAATTATGTACTGATGAAAATCGGTGGATGGATGCATTTGAACATCTGGATCGCAGGAATTTCAGGTGGTAATTATACCGGTTTTTCATTGCAGTTTATATTTGGCTATACGTTTGCTCCACTCATGTGGATGATAGGGGTAGCTACACCCGATATATCGCTTGTAGGAAGTCTTCTTGGTGAAAAAATCATCCTTACGGAGTTTATCGGATATGTAAGTCTTTCGGAATTAAAAGCAAATGGGGCCTTTCACGATTCCAAATCAATAATTATGGCTACATACATGTTGTGTGGATTTGCCAATTTTGCTTCCATTGGAATACAAATCGGTGGCATTGGGTCGCTGGCACCAAATAAACGGGTTATATTGTCACAATTTGGGATGAGGGCGCTGCTCGGCGGAACGATTGCTTCCCTGTTTTCAGCTACTATGGTTGGTATGATATTAGGCTGATCCGGAATTATTAATTTCTCTTTCCCAACTCATCTCGTATCTTGGCTGCCTGTTCGTAGTCTTCTTTATCAATTGCACTTTTGAGCATTTCATTTAATTTTTCAATCGAAAAGTCTTTGAGTGACTGTGGTTTCTTTTTCCCGGAAGTTGATTTTTCAGTCATTAGTTCAGATTTAATATCTCCGAAATCTGATTCTTCCTCACCGGTAAATTCTATACCTGCTTCTGCCAATATTGTTTCATAGGTATATATTGGAGCTTTGAACCGCAGCCCAATTGCAATGGCGTCTGAAGGCCTGGCGTCAATTTCGATTACTTTGTCCTGGCTTTCACACATTATTTTCGCAAAAAACACACCCTCTTTCAAATCTGATATTACGATTTCTCTGATGGTGTAATCAAATTCATGAGCAAACGATTTGAAAAGATCATGTGTCATTGGCCGGTTTGGCATAATTTTTTCGATTTCAATGGCAATAGCCTGGGCTTCGAACATCCCGATAATAATAGGAAGTCGTCTCTTGCCTTTTTCTTCACCCAGCACAAGGGCAAAAGACCCGGTTTGTGACTGGCTTGAAGAAAGACCCAAAATTTTAAGTTTTATTTTATCCACGATCTTCTATTTAACCATCAGGCAAGCATTGCTTTTACAGCTTCGGTAAGTTTCGGAACCACTTCAAAAGCATCTCCTACAACTCCATAATCTGCTGCGTTAAAAAACGGTGCTTCCGGGTCTTTATTGATTACAACAATCACCTTACTTGAGTTCACACCCGCCAGGTGCTGAATTGCTCCTGAAATTCCCACCGCAATATATAAATTCGGGCTCACTTTTATTCCGGTCTGACCAACATGTTCGTGATGAGGACGCCATTCAAGATCAGACACCGGTTTACTACATCCCGTTGCTGCGCCGAGCGCTTTTGCCAGATCCACAATCATACCCCAATTTTCCGGGCCTTTTAGACCCCTACCTCCGGATACAATGATTTCCGCCTCCGTAAGTAGCACCTCTCCGGAGGCTTTCTCTCTACCTGTAACATTAGAATTAAAATCGTCATCACTTAATACAGGCAAATAATCAATGACTCCGGCACTTCCTCCCTCCTCTTTGTATGTAACGGAGTTTTTGGTGATACCAATAATTTTCTTTGCTTTCAACAATTCTACCCAGGCAAAAGCATTTCCTGTAAAAATACTTCGTTTAACTTTAAATCCATCAGTAGTGTCCGGGAGCTCTGTGACATTCGTAGCAAAAGAAGCGTCTGATTTAATAGCCGTACGGGCAGCCACAGCATCAGATACAGATGATTTTGCCAGTACAACAATATCGGCATTTTCTTTATCCATCGCCTGTGAAATAACACTGGCATAGGCTTGTATATCTCCATGATCAAGCCGGCTTTCGGTGGCGTGAAGTACACGATTAGCACCGTTTTTCCCAAGTAGTTCCATCTCATCTTGTATTGCATTTCCGCATACCAGGGCAATCACATCTCCTGAATTTATAGCCGAAGCATAACAAATAGCTTCTTTGGAAGATTTTTTTATTCTTCCTTCATCATGCTCTACAAATACAATTACAGGCATTTTACCGTTATTTAACTACTATTATTTTTTTTATAAAACTTTGGCTTCACTTTTTAATAACGAAACCAATTCCTCCATATGTTCAGGGTCAATCATTTTAATGTCTCCCTTTGGCGGAGGTAATTCAAATCTCACTAGTTTATTAGGATGATCGGTATCCACAGGATCAACTACATTCAGAGGCTTTGAACGAGCAGTCATTATTCCCCTCATGTTGGGAATTTTCCATTCCGCAATGGGCTCCTGGCAACCCGCAACAAGAGGCATTTCCAACTCAATGTATTCCTTTCCTCCTTCAATTTCTCTGGTAATTTTTGCCACTTTGCCATCAATATCAAGTTTCATTACTGGGGAGACTGAGGGTATTCCAAGTAATTCTCCAACCAATCCATGCACAACACCTCCATTAAAATCAATTGACTCCCTTCCCATAAGAATCAGATCATAACCACCATCTTTAGCTACATTCGTTATCTGTTTTGCAACAAAAAATGAATCCTCCGGATCAGCATTTATCCGTATCGCATCATCTGCGCCAATTGCAAGTGCTTTTCGTATGGTAGGTTCCGTTTCTAAACCGCCTACATTCACTACCGTGATAGTAGCAGCATGACTTTCCTTAAGCTCAACAGCCCTGGCAAGGGCATAATCGTCATATGGACCAATAATATATTGCACGCCGTTCGTATCAAACTTTGTATCTCCATCAGTAAATGCAATTCGTGAAGTCGTATCCGGTACATGTGTTATACAAACAAGAATCTTCATTGGACGTATTCAATAAAAGTTATATCTTAAAACTTTGATGCTGCGAAAATAAAGAATATAATAGAAAAAATTGCTTGTATAATTGAATATTGAAAGGGTAAATAAACTAGAAGAATACATGAAGGAGGATCCTAGTGATCCATTTGTAATTTATGCACTTGCCACAGAATGGTTTGATGCTGATATACAAAAATCCAAAGTATATTTTGACATGCTTTTACATGATCATGTGGACTACGTAGGCACCTATTATCATGCTGCCAGATTGTATTTATTACTGAATGATGCAGTCAGGGCAAAAGAAATATTTAAAAAAGGTATCGCAGTTGCAAAAGAAACGGGCGACCTGCATGCACTGTCAGAAATACAAACTGCATACAATGCATTTTTATACGATGAAGAATAAAAAGTGGCAGTAAGGGAACATTTCTCCACACTGTAGATGACGGATAATCCTGGAATTACGGTCGGTTGTTGGTCTTATTTTTACTTTTGAGACATTCACAAAATAATTATTCCCCGGAAATATTATTACTGCATCCTGTTCATCACTTCAATAGTCGAACGAGCTATTTCCAGTTCTTCGTTCGTCGGAACCCTAAGGATTTTGACTTTACTTGCATCCGACTGCAGCATACAAATGCCTTTTTCATGAGATTTGTTTTTATCATCATCTAGTATTATCCCCAGATGTTCAAGACCTTCCACCGCACGACTTCTTACAAACCAACTGTTTTCGCCCACACCTGCCGTAAATACAATGGCATCTGTTCTCCCAATTACTGCCAAATAAGCGCCGATATATTTCTTAATACGGTATGTGTACATCTCCATGGCAAGGGTAGCGTTTTCATTTCCTTTTTCCATTAAATTCAATATATCCTTTAGATCGTTCATTCCTGTCAGCCCCTGCAATCCGCTTTCATTATTCAGCATATATTCAATTTCCTCAATTTTTAACCGGCAGTTGCGATATAAATAAAATATGATGGACGGATCAATATCGCCGCTCCTGGTTCCCATCATCAATCCAGGCATTGGACTCATACCCACAGAGGTATCTATACATATTCCGTTTTGGATAGCCGCCATGCTGCATCCATTTCCCAGATGCACGGTAATCAGGTTGGTTTCAGTTAATGGTTTTTCCAAATAAGCTGCAGCAGCTTCGGCAACATACTTATGTGAAGTTCCATGAATACCATATACCCTTATGCCCTCTTTCTCATAAAAACGATTGGGTATGGCATATCTGAAGGCCCTGGGTGGCATCGTTTGATGAAAAGATGTATCGAAAACAGCTACCTGCAGTGCTTTTGGAAACATTCTTTTGCAAATTTCAATACCAGTAAGATTTTTCTGGTTGTGCAATGGGCCACTGGTTTTCATCTTTTTAACACGCTTAATCAATTCTATGGTTATTCGCTGCGGATCGCTGTAATATTCCCCACCATGAACCACCCTGTGTCCTACTGCGATTATCTCGGAAACATCCTGTATCACCCTGATATACTGATCTTTAAGTTGTTTTACAATTTTGATAAATGCGTGATGGTGATCAACCGTATTGCCTATTTCGACATGTTTTTCAAACTTTGTACCTCTATATACTTTTACTGTTATCCGACCTCCCGGTATTCCGATATCGTCCACTACTCCATTCGAAATCAATGTAAGATCAAGACCTTCAAAAACAGAGAACTTTAGCGATGAGCTTCCGGCGTTCACTACAAGTATTTTCATAGTTTGACTATGCTGGTTTAAGATTTACGTAAACTGTATTTCTGTGATTGAATGGTTGTAATAATTACATCCACTACTCAGTTCACTAACTGGCTTGCTCGGTCCCTGCAAAACCGGGCCAATGGCGACAGTGCCTGATTCGCGTTGCACAGGTTCATTAAGAACAAATTCACACTGATCTTCTACATGTTTATAACGGGATATTACAATTTCTATCAGTTCATCAATTTTTCTGTGATCCACCAGATCAGCTGATTCATCCCTTGTGAAGACAAAACAATCTTTAAAATCAAGATTCAGATTAAAATGAGAAAAAATCTGGTCCAGATGATCATCTCTTTGAACTGCGCTTCCTCTTTGAAGAATAATAGGGCTAAATATTCCGGCTTTACTGGCTTTGTGCAACGCAAGTTCAATTAGTCCAAGCGTTATCAATGATTTCCCGGATTGGGCCTCCGAAGTTGCAATATATATTGACCCGGCCATGCAGATAAGTAATATTCTTATGCGAAAATCTCATATTGCGTGCTATTATCACAACTAAATCAGGGGAATTTAATCAATAAAAAAACGAAAAATCAGAAATACCTTCTCTTTACAACCTGTTGTGAAAATGCCGCAAAATCCATCACAAGCATCACTTCATAGGTCCCATATGAAGTAGTAACAAGTTTTGTAGTAGCAAGTTCAACAGAAAGCCCCAGGCGTATCCGATCACTTAGCTCAATCTGGCCCATAAAAGCAAGGGCGTCCAGGTCCCTGATTAGTATGCCAGCCCATATTAATTCACGAATAAGCAGGTTTCCTCCAATGTCAATATTTGCAGGAGCACCGTTAATGAGCCGTATTAGTCCGTACACCTTAATCTTGAGGGTTGGATTCAGCGTAATCATGCCTCCTCCACTCAGGTAATACTGGCGACGGTACCTGTTGGAAGTAACAGAGTCTTTTTCTACATCCAATTCAAGGATCCGCGGCATTGAAATTCCTGCATAATAGTTTTCTGTTTGATACCAGAGTCCCATGCCAAAATTTGGTTGACTGATATTTTCATCAGGAGGCAGAAAGGCCGGATCGTCCTGAAATTCAAGAT